>CAYZJL010000017.1:7963-20560 GCA_964478615.1 uncultured Zetaproteobacteria bacterium | reverse complement strand
GGAGAGGGGAAAAAAAAATCACATTATCATCGGCAGACAAGCAAACACTTGAGAAAAACACAAACAGCAGAGCCGTTTCCGTCAGGCTGTCCGAGCGTTCCAAAATAGTCCTGTTATCAGCTGAAGGGCTGGAGAACCAAGAAATTGCGCAAAAGCTCAATATTCCGCCCAACAAAGTAGGCTTATGGAGAAACAGATTTTCCGAAGGTGGCATTGATGCGATCAGCAAAGATAAACCCAGGGGCGCAAACCATGGAGGAAAAGAGACATTAAAGCCGGCCAGACTTCGAAAAAGGATCATTGAAAAAACAACGCAGGAAAAGCCGGATAATGCAACGCATTGGTCCACCCGGACACTGGCTGAGGCGCTGAACACAACGCACACTTTTGTTCACCGCGTATGGCGGTCGGTGGGTTTAAAACCTCATTTGGAAAAGACCTTCAAGGTTAGCAATGATCCGCATTTTGAAGAGAAGTTGTGTGATGTTGTGGGTTTGTATTTAAACCCGCCTGAAAACGCTATTGTCTTTTGTATTGATGAGAAGACATCAATCCAGGCGTTAGACCGCACCCAACCGGGTCAGCCATTAAAGAAAGGGCGCTGCGGAACCGTAACGCATGATTATAAAAGAAACGGTACAAGTACACTGTTTGCCGCACTTGATGTCGCCACCGGAAGTGTGACTGGTGAGTGTTACCAAAAGCATACGCACAAAGAGTTTCTCAAATTTCTCAAGAAGGTTGAAGGTCAAACTGATAAGGATAAAGACCTGCATATTATCGTTGATAATTATGCCACGCATAAGCATGAGAAAGTACGGAACTGGTTAAAACAAAATAAACGCGTATTTCTACACTTTACGCCAACCAGTTCATCATGGTTCAATCTGGTCGAGCGGTTTCTTGGCGTGCTAACAGAGAAGCAACTTAAAAGAGGTGTTTTTACTTCGGTAGATGCATTGGAACAAAAGATTCTCGAGTATATTGATAAGAACAATGAAAACCCGAAACCGTTTGTCTGGACAAAGTCCGCTGAAGAAATCCTGAAAAAAGTGAATCGTGCACGATCAACCCTTGATAATATAGGGTTAGTTTAGAACACTACACTAGCAGCTAGCACCTTCTCGACCCGCTGCACCCGCCAATATAACCTGAACGCTGTACTAACGCAGTAATGGCCCATCGAGAAAAGCAAGCTCATCCCAAACGGTGGATGGGTTTCCTTCAGCATCACGGAACTTCAAATTTTGACGCTTTGGAACCAATCGATGCGCACGACCATAACTGTCTTCCTGTACATCGCAGCCATCATCAGATGAGAGAATCAGTAACCCCTCTTCCGGCAACAGGTCGGTGACTTCGTACTCTTCATTAAGATAGCGCACCCGCTGCCCAATCAACCGAGCTAACGCATCATTATCTTCAATCATTGCCTGCATCGCGGATTCGACCATAGCCTTACTCCTTGCCCTTCCTTAAATCCAAGATCCGATATCAATATCGGATCTTGGATTTAAGCACATCACCAGCATAGGAACCCATCTCACAATCGTCAATAACGGCTGATAGACTTCCCTCCTTTATCCAACACTAGCGCACTCTAGTGTAGCAGTTATGATCCAGCTTGTTTGCAGGAGGAATAATGGACACGCTTTGGCCTAATAACCTTATAGAGACGACTTGGTTTGAAATAACCTGGCTTGATATTACGCTGGCTCATTGGCTGTTAGCCATCGCTGCTTTATTCATCACGATTGTAGCTCAGCGCTATATCGTCAAAGCTTTTCATAATATCGCGCAGAAGATTACTTCACGCACCGAAACAGAGCTGGATAATCTCTTGCTTGCAGCTGCTGAGCGGCCCGGCAGCATGTTAATCTTTGTGATCGGCATACTGATCTCAGTACATCTGCTCAATCCACCCGCTGACAGTTTCCCTATTATCGCTCTTTTCGATAGCACAGGACGCATCGTCACTATCGTTATTGGGGTGTGGTTTTTATGGCGTTTAATCGAAGGCCTATCCGTTTATTTCACTGCCCGCGCCCATGAGACCGACTCTTCACTGGATGATCAGCTGGTGCCGTTCATCGCTAAAACACTGAAACTGTTCCTTATATTGACTGCTGTGCTGGTTGTGGCACAAAATATGGGCTATTCGGTTTCAGGCCTGATTGCCTCACTCGGCATCGGTGGCATCGCTATCGCCATGGCCGCCAAAGATACCATCTCCAATATTTTCGGATCAATCATGATTCTGGTTGATCGCCCCTTCGTGGTTGGCGACTGGGTAAAAACAGCTGAATTTGAAGGCGTGGTTGAACAGGTTGGTTTTCGCTCCACCCGCATCCGCACCTTTGCCCGCACACTGGTGAATGTACCCAACTCAACCCTGGCCAATATGGTCATTGATAATATCGACGGTCGCTCCCAGCGTCGCATTAAAATGCGCCTAGGCCTGACTTACGACACTACACCGGTTCAGATGAAAGCTGCTATCGCTGGCATTGAGAATATCCTGACTAATCATGCAGGTGTCGATCAGTCCTATAAACTGGTGAAGTTCGATGACTTTGATGATTCGTCACTTTCCATCTTCCTCTATTACTTCTCCAGCAGTAAAGTGTGGGAGGAGTACCTGCAAGTACGTCAGGAAGTGAATTTACAAATCATGGAACTGTTGGAAGAGATGGGCCTCGCTTTCGCATTCCCAACCCAAACCCTGCATATCGAGAGCGGAGCCATCGATGCCAACTAAGCCAGTGATTGAAGCCTATACAGATGGTGCCTGTTCCGGAAACCCCGGCCCAGGTGGCTGGGGGGTTCTACTACGCATGGGCAAGCACGAAAAAGAGCTGTTCGGTGGAGAAGCGGCCACCACCAATCAGCAGATGGAGCTTCAGGCTGCTGTAGAAGCACTAAAAGCACTTAGCAAACCATGCAACATCACCATCATCTCCGATTCCAAATATGTCGTACAGGGCATGAAGGAGTGGATTCACAACTGGAAAAAGAAAGGCTGGAAAACAGCTAGTAAAAAACCGGTTTCCAATCTGGAGCGCTGGCAAAAGCTTGATACGTTAGCAGCCCAGCATGATGTTACATGGCAATGGATCAAAGGTCATGCAGGACACGAAGGCAACGAGCGAGCCGATGAGCTGGCCCGCCGAGGTGTTCCCAAGCCAAACTAAACCCACAGTTTCCCACTGCTTGGCAACGCATCCAGCATGTGGTCGTATACCGGGCATGAAAATGATGTTTGATTTCCTTCCCGTACTGCTATTTTTTGTCGTATATAAGATGGTGGATATTTATGCTGCCACTGCCGTGCTGATTGCAGCATGCGCTGTTCAAACGCTTGCGCATCGATTAATGAATGGTAAATTTGAAAAGTCACATGTGATTACACTGCTGTTGGTCGCCATCTTTGGTGGTTTAACACTCTATCTGCAGGATGAGAACTTCATCAAATGGAAACCTACCGCCATCAACTGGCTGTTTGCAGTGATCTTCATCGGCTCCCAGTTTATTGGCGAGAAAACCATCGTTGAGCGCATGATGGGCTCGACCATCACCCTGCCATCACTGGTATGGACCAAGCTAAACCTCGCATGGGCACTATTCTTCATCGCACTTGGCGCAATCAATATCTACGTTGCTTTCACATTTGATACCGACACCTGGGTGAACTTCAAACTATTCGGACTGATGGGCTTAACCTTCGCCTTTATTATCATCCAAAGCATCTATCTCATGCCTTATCTCAAGGAAAGCACTGAGACCAATAAATCTGAGCCCTAGGAGTCTGTCGGACTTATGAGAAACCTACTGCGCGGCAGGGATAACGGCCAAAAACACCCTGATTTATCGTTGCATAGTTACCACTATGCGCCTCACAATCATGCTGTTTTTGACTCGTTTCCCCACCTGCTCGCTACAATCACCCTAAGTCCGACAGACTCCTAGCAACTCAATTAGATATTTAAGCACCATGCATTCCTCTCTATATACGTCCGATTCATCTCATTTATTCTTATTTTAGCAAGTATTCTGTCACTGGCCATTTTTAACAGCATTTGCTTGCACCGATATACCCATTTAGCGTTCGCCATAACATGAAAAAACAAGCTAATGGGCCGAAAAGCCTCGATACCCTCTTTATCAAAACCTACGGATGTCAGATGAATGAATATGATTCATCGCGCATGGCCGATATGATGAAAGAAGCCTACGGCCTTCGTTTGGTCGCTACGCCAGCCGATGCCGATGTCATTTTGATGAATACCTGTTCGATACGCGAAAAATCTGAGGATAAAGTCTACTCGGAATTGGGCCGGTATAAGAAATTAAAAGATAAACGTCCCGATATGATTATCGGCGTTGGTGGCTGTGTTGGCCAACAGGAAGGTAGACGCATTCAACAACGCGCTCCATACGTTGATATTGTATTTGGCCCCCAGACCTATCACCGTCTGCCCGACATGGTAAAACAGATTCGCCGTGAACGTGTTTGCCTGACTGAGATTGACATGCCTGAAATCGAAAAATTTGATCATCTACCCAAAGCAGAGAGCCATGGTAGCTCCGGCGGTGTCACGATTATGGAAGGCTGCGACAAATTCTGCACCTTCTGTGTTGTGCCTTATACACGAGGTGCTGAATTATCACGTCCTGTTAGCGACATTCTGGCAGAGTGTGAGCAGCTGCTGGCCGGTGAGACCATTGAGATCAGCCTGTTGGGACAGAATGTAAATGCATACCGTGGCCCAGGCCCTGATGGCGAAGAGTGGGACTTCACCATGCTGCTGTATGCCGTGGCTGAGCTGGAGGGATTGAAACGTTTACGTTTCTCCACCAGTCATCCGATGGAAATGACCTCGGAGTTATGTGTCGCGTTTGGTGAAATACCACAGTTAATGCCATATCTGCATCTGCCGGTGCAAAGTGGCTCAGACAATATATTGAAAGCGATGCATCGCGGCCATGATCGTGAGCACTATTTCCGCATCATTGATGAGTTGCGCCAGCACTGTCCGGATCTGGCCCTGTCATCAGACTTCATTGTCGGCTATCCGGGCGAAACCGATGCTGATTTTGAAGATACACTCGCGCTGATCCGACGTGTTGGATATGACACGGCCTATTGCTTCAAATATAGCCCGCGCCCGGGCACGCCTGCGGGCAAGATAGAAGATGATGTACCAACAGAGATCAAAGATGCGCGTCTGCAACAACTATTTACCCTGATGCGTGAACAGACACGTAACGCCATGCAAACGGTAGTCGGTAAAACCGTGAATGTACTGGTAGAAAAAAACAGCCGTGATGCAGGCGATATGCAAGGTCGCACAGCAGATTTTAAAATTGTGCATTTCAAGGGCAACCCACGCCAGATAGGCCAAATCATGCCTCTGCGCATCGTTGATGCTTACGGCCAGTCATTGCGCGGCGAATTGGTGCTTACCGGTGAATAACACAACCTCAACAGGCTCTTATATATGACCATCTCATTGCGTCTTGACACGCTTGACCCAGCTTCTTTACGTAATATATGCGGTGCCGACAACTGGATTATAAGCCGGGTAGAGCAATATTTTCAGGTACGTTTTTTAGGCCAGCCTGGAAACTGGAAAATTGAAGGTGAGCGCCCTGGTGCCGCCAGACAGGCCATGCATCGCCTCCAACAACAGCTATCGCAACAAGCCGGTGCACTTACCGATGTCGATGTTGAAGGTGTATTGCGCGATAACGACATGGATACAACACCGCACAGCGCTGATGATACAAACGCTGATGTGCTCATTGCAGGCCGCCGACGTGTAAGCGGAAAAACCCCTAATCAGCGTAGCTATTTAAAAGCGATTCAGCAGAAAACACTGACACTTGCTGTTGGCCCAGCCGGTTCCGGTAAAACATATCTGGCTGTGGCTGCCGCTATCGCTGCAATGAATAGCAATCAGGTAGAGCGCATCATCCTCACCCGTCCGGCGGTAGAGGCCGGTGAACGTCTTGGTTTTCTGCCCGGAGATATGCAGCAAAAAGTCGATCCCTATCTGCGTCCCTTGTATGATGCGATGTCTGATATGCTGGGCGTGGAAAAGATGAATGCGCTGCTCGAACAGAGCCGCATTGAAGTGGCCCCGCTGGCCTATATGCGTGGCCGTACCCTGAATGATGCCTTCGTAATTCTCGATGAAGCGCAAAACACCACCCGGGAACAGATGAAAATGTTCCTCACACGATTGGGTTTTGGTTCAAAGATGGTCGTGACTGGCGACGTGACACAGGTGGACCTTCCCCGCCATCAAAAGAGCGGACTGCTGCATGCCCTACAGGTGCTGGAGCATGTCAATGATATTGGCCTTTGCCGCCTGAACAGCAGTGATGTGGTACGCCACCAGCTGGTCGAAAAAATCGTTAATGCGTATGAAGATCGTGAAGATGAACCATTACATGATTGATATTGTGATTGATGAAGATATCGCTTACCAAGCGCCTGCTCGCATTGATGAAGCAGTGCGCGCAGCCTGTGCGAGCGCAGGTTTTCACACCACGCAGATTGATCTATGCATTCGATTTGCCAGCAATCAGAGTATTCACGCGCTGAATCAGCAGTGGCGCGACAAAAACAGCGTCACCGATGTGCTCTCCTTTCCGATGCAGGAAGCTCCATTCGATGCTGCTGAATCACTGGGTGATATTGCACTGGCCATACCGTTCATTCATCACGAAGCCGAACGGCTGAACCTGCCATCATCTGATCATTGTCTGCACCTGGTCATTCATGCCACACTACATTTATTAGGCTTTGATCACATCGAAGATAGTGATGCGCAAGCGATGCAAAGGCTCGAACAACAAGCCATGCATCACATGGGGTTGCATGATCCTTATTCAGATATAAATACGATAAAGAATAGTGGTAAACCGACGAAGTTAGAGGGCACGGAACAGCTATGAGTGCATTTCAAGGCTGGATAAAAAGCATACGCAAGCAGATCATCGAACACGTTCGCCCAGGGCGCGATGCGCAAGAGTTACTGGCAATATTAGGCCGTGCTGAAGCTGTGCAATCGGATGCGCAACGCAGCATGTTAGAACAGTTGATCGACTTCCACGATACACGCGTGCGTGAAGTGATGGTGCCGCGCTCGGCAATCCATGCGGTTGAAGCTCACGATAGCCTAGCTGAGATTGAACAGGAGATGCTCACACATGGCATCAGTCGCCTGCCGGTGATGGATGGCGATATCGACCATGTGCTGGGCGTTGTGCATGTGCAGGATATTGTAAAAGCACGCATCAGTGGTGAAAAGCCAACGTTGGCAACACTATTGCGCCCCTGTTTGCGCGTGCTAGAGCTGGAACAGGTCTCCGGTCTGCTGTCTGAAATGCGTGAACACTCATGTCGAATCGCCATCGTACTGGATGAGTATGGAGGCACGGCAGGTCTTATTACACTGGCCGACCTGCTCGTCGAGATTATCGGTGAAATCGGCGAAGATGGTGAAGAAGAGGAGAGCGAACTCGATACGCTTGCTGACGGCAGTTATATGGTGCAAGCACGCATGCACATCGAAGAGTTAGCTGAAGGGCTGGGCGTGCAACTGCCAGAAGGCGATTATGATACGGTCGGTGGCTGGCTGACTGCTCACCTTGGCCGCATTCCTCAGGCAGGTGAACAGGTCACAGTGCAAGCTCTACAGATTCATATCATGGAGGCAGACCCACGCCGCATTAGCAAAGTACACATTCAACATCTGACGCATCAAAGCAGCGAAAACCAAATCAAATCGGACAGTTCAAGCTCTGGTCGCTGCAAAGCTGATCACGCCACACCTAAGCAGATCAAGTCAGCTCCTCAGCAGTCAGATCATGACAGAAAAGCATAACGCTGATGTACGAAAGCAGGACGTTTTACGCTTTTCTATCATTGATGCTCGGTGCCATCATGCCGTTCACCTTCTCTCCTTTCGACTACGCATGGCTGGCAATTCCAGCCCTGACGGGCTGGTTATGGCTAATCAGACGAGGAGAGTATACCCTCATCATCGGTTTTTCATTTGGTTTGGGCTGGTTTGCATGCGGGGCGTGGTGGGTAGCCCCAACCTTGCACACCTATGGTCATCTGCCGTGGCTGGCAACTGCTTTTGTCGTTTTGCTACTCGGTGCGGTATTAGCGCTATTCCCCATGTTATGGGCCTGGTTAACGTGGCGCATTAGCAAAGGAGGGGCCTGGCTGCTGTTGGTATTTCCGGCCACTGCAGTGCTTGAAGAGTGGTTAAGAGGACATCTTCTCACAGGGTTGCCATGGACGGCACTTGGCAATCTACTGCTCGATACGCCAGCCATTGGCTGGGCCTCCTGGTTCGGAGTGTATGGTTTAGCGCTACTGCCAGCCATGCTGGCCGCATCCATTGTCCTGCTCATTCCACAACAACAGTCGGGGACAACCCCTGCACCGAAATCCGGGCGTAATTTCAATCAACGTATCGGAGCCATTGGCTTAAGCATCACACTGCTGCTCATTGTATCCGCTCCCACCCCTCCAACAGCAGAAGGCAAGCAGCGTTCGGTGGCCCTGATACAAGGCAATATACCGCAAGATCAGAAGTGGGATGCGACATTTGTTGGTGAAACCATGCACCGCTATGGCTCACTGTCATCAGCCGTGGCAGAAGCAGTAGATATCATTATCTGGCCGGAAGCAGCTATCCCCTTTTTCCTTGAACGCGCACCAGGCTGGAATCAGTGGTTAAACGAACAGATTCAAGGGTGGCATACGCCACTATTATACGGAGGTCTAAAACTATTTGGGAAAGGTGGCGCTCAAAATGGCCTGTTTGCCCATGATCCGGCCCGGCCCAAGCAGCTCTTTGCCGGCAAACACCACCTTGTTCCTTTTGGTGAATATGTGCCGTCGTGGATTCCTTTTTTGCACACCATCGTGCCCGAAATTGCAGATTTCAAACCTGCTGATGATGCAGGCGTAGTGCAAGCGCGTAACATATCCTACGGCGCATTAATCTGTTACGAATCGCTGTTTCCTGAAGAAGCCAGAGGCAGGGTGCTGGCAGGAGCAGAAGTGCTGGTGAATGTCACCAATGATGCCTGGTATGCCCGAACACCGGCAGCATGGCAGCATTTTCAGGCCGCCCGCATGCGTGCTGTAGAGACCGGACGTTATGTGTTGCGTGCCGCCAATACAGGTGTCACCGCCATCATTCAGCCCAATGGTGTGGTTAGCGATCAGCTGCAATGGTGGACACCGGCTGCCTTACAGGGCGCATTTGTCAGTTCCAATCTGATCACACCTTATGTACGCTGGGGTGACTGGCCATTGATCACTGTGTTGATACTGCTGCTCATACCAGCAGTCATCAATCGCGCACGGTAAGGAGAAGAGATGAGAGGAGAACAGGTATGTGTGCTGGGAGCGGGATCCTGGGGTACCGCACTGGCTCTGGTTCTGGCCCGTTCAGGCAAACGTCAGGTGCGTCTGTATACACGTGAACAGGAGCAGGTCACCCAGATCAACCGGACACGAGAAAACAGTGATTATCTGCCCGGCATTATCCTGCCTGATAACATTCATCTCACATCAAACCTTGACGCTGCGATCGATGATATCGATGCCTGCATTTATGCCCTACCATGTATCGCCGTAGATGATTACCTGCCACATCTGGCGGACGGGAATTATCCGGTCATTGCAGCCTGTAAGGGGCTGCACCCGGATCATATGAGCCGCAATGATGAGATGCTGGCGCAATATATTGATCGCTCCCGCATCGCCATTCTGTCCGGCCCCTCATTTGCCATCGAAGTCGCACAAAATCACCCCACCGCTATCACCATGGCGGCTGAAACACTCGAACTTGCGCAACAGGCAGCCAGCTATTTCGATGATACCAACTTTCGTATTTATCTCAGTGATGATGTGATCGGTGTTGCCATGGGGGGAGCACTGAAAAATGTCATCGCTATCGCGGCAGGTATGGCTGATGGACTCGGTTTTGGTCATAACGCAGTCGCTGCAGCCGTTACCCGTGGTTTGGCTGAAATTGCCCGTTTAACTCAGGCCTGTGGTGGCCGCACAGAAACACTGATGGGGCTCTCCGGCCTGGGTGATCTTGTGCTTACCTGCACAGGCAGTCTCTCCCGCAATCGGCGCTTCGGTATTGCTATTGCAACAGGAAAAACGATTGCTGAAGCCCAAATTGAAATTGGCCAGGTAGTTGAAGGTGTAAGAACGGCACAAGCCGTAGCTCAAATGGCCAAAAAGCTGAATGTTGAAGTGCCATTAATGCAAAGTGTTCATCAGATTCTGGACGGTACACTTGATATCCAACTTGCACTGGCACAACTGTTATCACGACCAGAGCGTCCTGAATAACGATGCATGAAGACGATCACCAGAACCTCTTTGCAGAGGCTATGGGTAGAGTTAAACCCCTTGAGAACAGTGACAAAGTCCACATTGAAAAAACCAAATCAATAACGCCGCGCAACAGAATCATACAGCGCTCACCACAGACGGTTGATCTGCCCATGGCTAGCGCACAAAGGCCGCAAGCAGGTCAGGATGAGCCCTGGTTATTGATCGCTGATGGTGTCTCCAAAGAGACGCTCAAACGCCTGGCTGCTGGCAGACCTGCTATTGACCTGAGTTTCGATTTGCATGGTATAACGCGTGATGCGGCTTTAACGATGGTAGAGGATGGTCTTGAGCAGGCTTTGCAGGAAGGCATGCGGGTATTGTGCATTGTGCATGGCAGAGGACTGCATTCACAGGGTAGGCCGATACTGAAACAGGCGGTGTATCACTGGCTAAGTGAAGGACCTTTAGCGCACATGGTGTTGGTAGTCATGCCGCAGCCAAACAGTGGCGGTGGAGCGTGCCTGGTTTTATTGCGTCGTCAGCACAAACAGTAAGAAAACCTTAGCCACGAATTTACACGAATTAATCTATGATTAGTGTGAACAGCCTGCTGTATGCACATGTCCGTGCTCCAGTTCGTCTGCAGATGCTTCGCGCACTTCTGCAACCGCGACATCAAAGTGCAAACGTTCACCAGCTAAAGGGTGATTACCATCAATGGTGATATCGTCACCATCAACTCCAGCAATACGAATCACTTCTACGCCCTTCTCTGTCTGCGCCTGAAATTCCATGCCCACTTCAATCTTTTCAACGCCTTGAAACATACTGCTTGGCACAACTTGTGTGAGCGCCTTGTTGTATTCGCCATACGCTTCAGTTGCCTCAATGCTCACCTGCAGGGCATCATCAATCACTTTACCTTCCAGTGCGCGTTCCAGGCCAGGAATAATATTCTGTGATCCGTGCAGATAAACCAGTGGCTCTGCATCTTCCGAGGAATCAATCACGTTACCTGCATCATTTTTCAATGTATAATGGATGGACACCACTCTGTTTTTGGCAATCTGCATTTTTCTCTCCTGAAATAAACCCTATAAGGGCAGCACTCTAGCGAACAAAAAGGGGCAAACAAGCTTGTCATTCGCCGGTCAACGGCAGATATACACGAAAAAGCGTGCCCTTATTTACAACCGAATCCACCTCAATCCAGCCACCATGAGACTCTACCGTACCAAGTGACATGGAAAGACCAAGCCCCGTGCCTTTGCCCACTTCCTTGGTTGTGAAAAAGGGGTCAAACACTTGTGCAAGTTTTGTCTCATCAATGCCACAGCCATGATCTTCTACGCTCAAACAAGCAACGTATTCCACACCCAGTTCAGGGTGTGCTTTTTTCATCGCATCATCGACCACACAGCGTTCCAGTTTCACGCTAACCTGTTTGTTTGAAGCCGTAGCCAACGCATCACGGGCATTAACCAACAAGTTCACAAATACTTGCTGTAGTGCCGAATCATTGGCGTACACACACATGCTTTCCTCACCAAGATTAATATCAAAATCTATACCTGACGGCAAGCCCGGTTTAATCATAGCGAAGGCCGACGCGATAGTGGCGCTTAAATTGATCACCTCCTTCTTATCTATACTTTTATGGGCAAAGGCCAATAGTTGTTTCACCATATCCGTAGCCTGAGAGGATGCATGCTCCATCTTATCCAGGTGTGGTAAAATATCGGGCTGAGTGTTCGCTTTACTTCTCGCCAAATAGAGGTGTCCCAGCATACCAGCCAGCAAATTATTGAAGTTATGTGCAATACCGCCGACCAGCGACCCCAGCGACTCCATTTTTTGAACGTGGCGATATTCTGTCTCAAGCCGATGCTGTTCGGTCATATCTACAGCCAATCCGATCATGCCAATAAGCTTACTGCTTCCGGACATCTGTTTTACCATAATTACATGCATATCATGCACAAGATCACCCACTCTTACTTTACAGATGGCTTCACTGTTTTCATGTAAATCAGGCAGATCAGAGCTTTGCCCACCGCTTTCGAGCATGATCAACTCATCAAGAAAACAGCCTTCCGGTTTTTTCAAATGCAACATATTTCGCATCAAGGTATTGGTGAAAATCAACCGCCCTGCATCATCTGTTTTCCAAATCCAGATAGGAGCAGCATTGGTAATCGTCAATAGCGTTTGCCGCT
>CAYZJL010000017.1:0-7863 GCA_964478615.1 uncultured Zetaproteobacteria bacterium | reverse complement strand
GTTTTCCAAATCCAGATAGGAGCAGCATTGGTAATCGTCAATAGCGTTTGCCGCTCCAGCTGCAGCTTTTCTGCTTTCATTTGCAAACGCCGACTCATGCTGTGCAGACTCCGGCCAACCATATCAATGGCATCAGCTACTTGCCGGGGAGCAGGGTAGACATCACCAATCTGTAACTTTCCCAGATCCTCTTTCATATTGTTCAGGCGAATCACAATATTACCAATCAAACGGCCATACAAAAACCACCAGATTGATACACCGAACAGCAGGGACAACGCCAACCAGATAATAAACTGAAAATTAGCGCTACGCATAGCCTGATTATCCAGGCCAACGGTAAATGTCACATCATGACCGCTGTTCAGTTCAGTTCCCAAGGCGATCTGCTGAACGGCATCAAATGTGAAGGTAAAATCGGTTGTCAGTAGTTCGGAATGGTTCACAAACAACCTGATCGCAGCGTTATCTCCTCTGGCTTGAAGCAGAGCCAACAAAGAGCTTTTATTCATCAAATCACCAAGGGTGACATAACCCATAATCTCTTTGCCATAAATCACAGGAGCCTGGACGACAAACATCAAACCCTCTTTACCGGGCAAATAACCACGCAATGGTTTGTTTCTTAGATTTGCAGGTATGTCTTGATGCAGCAGTCCATGACGTGCGACCAGTACACCTTTTACATCATAAAGCAGAAATAGGTCATGATTCAGCTGATCTAACAACTGTTTCGGTAAAGGTAGGGTGCTGGCATTGTTTTCCAGTTCAGCCTGTAGCAAACGATCCATTAATGCTTCGTTATTGCGCAACAGTTCAACCTCGTTATCGATCACGCGCTGTTTACCATGAAACGTTGCAGCAAGGCCTCCGGATATCATTAGCGACTGTTGCTGAAGCTTCTGCTCAACATCCTGTTGATGGCTGAATAACAGAACCAAAAAAAGCACGACGATCAACGATGTAACGGCAATATTGATCAGCTTCGCTTTTGCAGAAAGACTTAAACCAACAAGAAAACTAATCATACAGCTTGCTCCCCCGCTGCAATGAACGTGGTAGTTGCAGTCGATTCCATTTCACGGTGGTGCGATTAATGACCGGCTGATTGTGCCTTGGATATTCAACCTTTTCGACCGAATTACCATCAAGAATACGGTTCGCCATGGCTGCTGCTTGTCGCCCAATATCAGGCGCATCATGCTTAAAGCTCGCCAGCCCGCCCAGCTTCACAAACAGACCTGTTGGCACCAACAGTGGCACCCTCTGTTCACGGCTCAATTCAACCAGTCGATGAAATGATCGCGCTGTAATGGCAACCCGGTCAGGCAATAAAATAATGGCATCACTGTTTTTAACCAATTGATCGATGGCTTCACGACTATCGAGAACACCACCCACAGACACAACATTCAGGCTCAATCCTTCTTTTGCCACCGCCTGCTGCAAGTGCTGCATGGCAAATGTGTGCAGCATACCATCGCTGCTTAACGTGCCGATGCGCCGCGCAGCAATATGCAGATCAGTCAACATCTCTAACATCAGAGCCGGGTCCTGATTAAGCACCACCCCCTGACTATTTTTTGCCTGCAATAACGTATCATCTGGATTCATCACCATAAAATATACAATGGGAATATCTGCAATATGGCGCGTGGCAAAATGCGCCGCTGTTGTACCCACGGCTGCAATCAAGTCAGGCGCAGTTTGTCGAATAGTGGTCAGTAAACCGTCATGATCATCATTTTCTGCCAAACAAAACTGAATCACCTTTGCATCCAACTCCGCTTCAAAGCCGCGCATGGAATCATCATAAGAACAACAGCTTATACTGTTAATAATAAACACACTACGAGCATAGGTTGTTTGCGTGCAAACCGTGAAGGCCAGTAGCAAAGCGCTGAATGCAATCACCGGTTTCATTTAGAAGCCCGCCGTCAAAGCAGAAATAAACCTATGATCATGTCGCCGGGCAACCGAGAAAATCGTTTCTGCATATGATGTTTTGAGGATAAAAAACTTACCCAAATAGAGATTCAGGCCAACACTGTAGCGATGGCGATCATCAATAAACGCCCCGTTCTTATCAATATAGCGATTGCGCAGACGATCAAAACGCACCACAGGCTCAAACAGACGCCAACGGTATGCGAGCTGGCTAAACCAGCTATAGTCATACTGTTTGCCGAGGGCTATATCCTGAACTGCCAGTGCCCACTCAGCGCGCAAATCCAGACCGTTATAATGATACCACAGATCACTACCAAGCATGTTCAGGTTCAAAGTTGCAGTTGGGTTCCAGGCCCCGTGATAGGCTGAAACGCCCCACTCAAAATGATGTTGTCCATCATTTGCCAACAAACCCACCCGGCCGCCGGTGGCGCGATTAGAGTTAAATCGACTAACCAGCTGGTGGGACATATCGCTGATGCGGCTGGACTTAATCACACCTTTTTTATCCTGTGCAGCCTCCAGGCCATTGCTCATGTATACGGCATAATTCATATGCCATGCCGGTGTGATCATAAGATCACCATGCAGCTGTACCCCTAACTGTGTCCATGGTGCTGGCACAATTTCTTCACTCAAAAAGGGGCGCTCAACCAGTTTTGCATCATAATCTGTATGCAGAGACTCATTATAGACGCCAAACGGTGTTAGAAATGCACCGAAACGCAATCTAAACCACTCTTTAAATTCATAATCAGCATAGGCGTATTTGATCACAAACTGATGATTGAACACCCCATTATCGTCTATCTTCAAACCTTTGCGTACAGGGTTTTTGGTGATCAGCTCTTTCATCTGCAACCCCAGCCTGATATCCAACACGGAGGTTGGCTCAAAACTAAAGTCCAGATTAAAATCACTCAGACGGAATGTGTCGCTGAATCCCTGATTAAACTGCTGATTGCTACCAGCCTCAAAGCGCAGAGAAGTATTACCATTGATATTGAATGTATTCAGCCAACCCGGCCACTCCTCCGGCTGTTCACCGGATGCAAACACATTATCATCACTAAAGAGCACCTCATCATCACTGCTTGTTTTGGGAAACGTATTAGCATTGGCCTGTTCTAATGACGGTTTGGACCCAGCAGATGCTTTCTGGCGGGGAGCACTGCTTAACCGGGACTCTTGCAGCTCCTGTTTCTTGATCACCTGATCCAGCCTGTTTTTCATGCGATCAATCTGTTGCTGTTTCTGGTACACCTCATTCTGTAATGCCTGAATCTGGCCTTGCATCAATTGCAACTGACCAAGCATATCTTCAGCGATTACAGGTGTAGCCATGATAAGCAGCAGCAAGCCAAAAACACCACTCAGACAAGACTTTTTAATCAACCTGAACCTCCTAGTTACAAACAAGTGATCACATTAATCATAAGCATGCTAAAGCGCAATAGCACTCAAATATTTATGGCTGTAAGCCAGTCAAAAAGATGAGTGTTGCGGTTTTAGCGCACAAAAAGATGATACTGAGACGATATTGGCACCTTATCTGCTTATAGATTATTCAAAAGGGCATCCAATGGCTTGTTTTTGCATGCACCCTATCGAAACAAGTCATTCAACTGCGTTGTTTTGACAGCTGAATATGTTACATGGATGTCCATAAATTGACACATGGCCGGCACACTGCTCGCCAAAGAAGATGGGAGGTAAGCTATGCTCAAGACAATACAAGGATGGTGGCGCAGAGAAGAGGGCACCCAGCAAAAACCTGAACTTACGCTTGCCATTACCAAGCTGATGGTTGGTATGATGTCGATGGATGGAAAAATCGATGATACTGAACATGCTCAGATCGTAAAAATGTTAGGGGAGCAATTTGAGCTTACATCTGAAGAGAGCGCCAACCTGATTGAACAAGCCAAAGATACCAGTCGATCTGACCTGCGCATTGATAAGGTAGTGGAACAGATTGTTAAATATTATGAGGTTGATGAACGCGCTGCCATACTGGCCAAGCTTTGGCGTGTTGCCATGGCCGATGGCAATATCGCATTTCTGGAAGAGCAGTATATCAATCGCATCTCAGGACTGATCGGTGTGCCCTCTGATGCCTTGGCTGAACTGAAAGAGAAGCAGGAGAATAAATATCCTGAGTTGGATCAATCCGATCGCTTTCAACACCCGGATCCGATCGATAACTGATCTCTGAATCAGCATTGATAGCGAGCGAATCTCTCCACTAACAAGCTGGGGCGTTGGAATGACCTAACCTAGAAGCAGGCTCTGTAAACAGCAGGGGAAAATCATTGGCCGAGATATTCAGCGCTGCCATCTCTTCGCGCAGGTGTTTGCGCGTCAGTGGAATTTCATCCAGAAACTGTGTTTTTCCATCGCGGTGTGCCAGACGTGCAAAGATACCAATCGCTTTGATATGGCGCTGTAGAGCCGTTAAACGCAAGCTCTGATGCCAATCATCAAAGCCATCGAAACAGACTGCATGCTGATCTGGCAAGGCTTCAAAGAACACCCTACTCCAATGCAGGCGTTCTTGTTCAGGGTAGTCCTGATAACAGTCATACAGTAACGATGCCAAATCGTAGGTCACTGGGCCCATGACAGCATCCTGATAATCAATCTGAGCCATCCGCTCGCCATCCCTAGGCAGCATCAGATTTCGGCTATGGTAATCCAAGTGTACAGGTACACGTGGCAATGCAGCCAGCTTATACAGCGAAGCACTCAGCGCCGCATGAAAATGGCCTCTCTCTGCATCACTTGGACTGTGTTCTGTCAGCTTGGGCAGATACCAATCCAAATACAGATCACATTCACGCCGCATGCGTGCTACATCAAACAGGGGCAGCTCCATTTCAGGAAGGGACGCCTGTAACAGGTGCAATTGCACTAAAGCATCCTCAAACAGAGGCTGCATCTCTCCACCTGTAGCACGAAAGCTTGCCCATGACTCATCACCGAAATCTTCCATCAGCAGAAAACCTGATTTCTGATCTGCGGCTTTCAGGCTTGATACGCGCAAGCCAGCCCGTTCAAACCATGCACGCACAGCCAGAAAAGGAACCACGTCCTCATGCTCTGGTGGAGCATCCATCAACACAAAATGCTGCTGACCATATTGCACTCTATAATAACAACGAAAAGAGGCATCACCAGCCAAAGGGCGAACCACCACATCATCGCCAAGCACTTGTATTAACCAGCCTTGGCGGGCTAATGCCCTCTCATCAGCTTCCACGAACCAGCAGACCTTTGATATGCATTTGCATTTCAATCTGTTGACGTTTTCTCTCAGCTACAGATTTAGAGACAAACGGACCTACATAGACACGAAACCACATACCTTTATCACCCAGATCAACCGACCGTACAAACGCAGGAAAACCTGCCCGCTTCATTTTCTCCTGTACCGGAGCTGCATCACTGTGGTGCCGGAACGAAGCGATCTGAACACGATAAGGATGTCCATCAAACGATCTGTTGCTCACTGGAACTACTGATTCAATCCCCAATGGCTCTACAGCCTTGATGGCAGCATATTTCGGCGCTGCGGCTGGTTTCGATACAGCTTTAGTTTCGCGTTTTGCAGTCATCGGAGCAGGCATCACTGACTGTTTGGGTAAATCTTTATAAAACTGGAGTTCGCCCACCTTGGTATGCGCACCAGCGCCTGCTTTGGCTTTCCACTGCGCAGCCAGTGATTCCAGTGTTTCGATACGCGCCTGCTGTAGTTTTGCTTCAGCACCTTTCACTGCCAACTGTGCCTCTAAAGCATCAACATCGGTTTTGTTTCCCGTCTGCTGTAGATCGCCTGTGCCAAGCCAATAGCCAGCTGCAAAACATGCTGCAGCCACAAAGATAATCGCCACCACTGGCAAAACTGAAGCTGCACCACCGGCGGGCTGCGTTTTGCTTGGTGCGGAATTATGCGCAAAATCCTGTCTTGCCATTTAACTGCCTTCTCCGCCCATTACAAAAGCAAACATCACATGCGCTCCGGTACAGATACACCCAGCATAGACAATCCATTGGCAATCACCTGTGCCACTGAACGAATCAACAGTACCCGCGCAGCAGTTAGTGTCGCATCATCACTGACCACTCTGTTTTTGTGGTAAAAACTATGAAAATCAGCCGCCAGTCGCATCACATAGGTTGCTACACGATAAGCTTCCAGGCGTTCAGCTGCCTTTTTCAAGGTATCGGGATAAGCCAGTAAATGAGCAATCAAACGCTGCTCTTCATGCGCCGTCAATACAGACACATCAACATCTTCAATATCGAGGCCATTGATCAGACCGGCATTTACACCTTCAGCCAGCGCTTTACGTAAGATCGCCTGAATGCGTGCATACGCATATTGCACATAATAGACCGGGTTTTCGTCATTCTTCTGTTTGGCCGCTTCCAGATCAAAATCAAGCTGCGACTCCACCCGTCGTGTCATAAAGTTAAAACGCACCGCATCAGAACCCACTTCATCCACCACTTCACGCAGGGTGACAAATGTGCCGGCCCGTTTGGACATTTTCACCGGCTTACCATCACGGGTAAGGTTTACCATCTGCACCAGAATCACATCCGGCTGGGCCTCCGTCTGTATCAATGCCTTCATCGCGGCCTGAACACGTGTGACATAACCGCCGTGATCCGCGCCCCAGATATCGATCATGCGATCAAAACCGCGCTGATGCTTATCAAAATGATAGGCGATATCAGCAGCAAAATAGGTGGCGGTGCCATCCTGTTTGGCCAGCGGGCGGTCGACATCATCGCCAAAAGCGGTAGTGCGGAACAGGAGCTGTTCAACCGGGGTATAATCAGACACTTCTTTGCCTTTTGGTGGTGGCAGCACGCCGTTATATACCACATCATCAGCCTGTAGCTGCGCAATCAAGGCCTCTACACGCCCACTCGCATGCAACCCCTGCTCGGAGAAAAAGGTATCGAATTCAATACCAATTGCAGCCAGGTCATCACGAATCATGGCCATATTGGCATTAATTGCATCCTGAGATAGCGCCTGCGTACGCGCATCATCAGAGAGCTGTTTCAAGGCGTTATAATCATGCTTTTGGAGCATCTCACGTGCAATTTGCACAATATATTCGCCCGGATATGCTCCGTCGGGGAATTCAATCTCTTCGCCCTGCAACTCCTGCATGCGCAACCAGACGCTATTTGCCAACACGGTAATCTGAGCACCGGCATCATTGATATAATATTCACGTTGAACATCATGACCCACTGCCGTCAACACATTGGCCAGCGCATCACCCACAACCGCTCCACGTCCATGACCGACATGCATTGGCCCGGTCGGATTGGCGGAAACAAACTCCAGGTTCACCTTTTCGGCATTATCAGTCATATCCACCCGGCCATACTGAGCGCCTGACTGGATAATTGTTTTCAATGCACTGGCTTCGGAGGCTTGTTGCAGACGAATATTGATAAAACCCGGGCCTGCGATCTCTGCATACTCAACCGCTTCAGGCCAGACCACAATGTCCAAAATGGCTGCGGCAATCTGCTGCGGGCTACGTTTCAGCACACGCGCCAACGGCATCGCAACATTGGCAGCATAATCACCATGATCTTTCTGCTTGGGCCGATTCAATACAACCGGTGGCACAGATGCACCGGAATACTCCGCCAATAATGTTTCCAATGCTTGTTGCAGTGCTTGTTCCAGTGCTTGTTTCACCTTGCTTCTCCATTGCCTCTTAAACTGAAGCCGAATCATAACTACCTGTCCGCTGAATACTATCTATGGTCATCATTTTTCGTCTGATTGATTTGTAGCTTGCCCGATATTTCAGTCCGTCATTTCAAAGCATCAAAAAAAATGCGGGCCGCAAGCGACCCGCATTGATACATCACTATTATGTT
>CAYZJL010000016.1:0-20563 GCA_964478615.1 uncultured Zetaproteobacteria bacterium | reverse complement strand
GAAAGTCAGGACGTTCAACCCAGGCGATGGGGGTTTCTGTGCTCCAGCATTCAGAGAGCACGCCGTAACCCGGTTTGCAGAGCACTACATCAATAAAAGGCATCAGGTCGACAGGGCGCAGAGCAGCATCAAACCGAATGGTTTGCACATTATCAGGCAGATCAGATGGTGCATGTTTGTCTACATCAGGAATCAGAAAAAGCCATTCAGACATGCCACCAAGGGCTTGCAGATCATAGGACGGGTTGCCGCACCCTCCAAACAGTACCAATGCTTTTTTACGTATGTCAGCCGCCACCGGATTTATTACCGTGTTTGCTTGCGTAACAATAAGCGCAATATCCTGTTGCGCGGAAAATACCGGCATATGCATGGACATGGGCGGTGTGAGCAGTAGATCGCATTGCGCATAGGCTTCTGCCAGTTTTGTGATGATGAGGTCATCAGGATCCAACCAAAAGGAGTAGATGCTATGCCAGTCGAGTGTTGCCAATCCGATGCCGGGAATATTCAGGGCTTTGGCAGTTGGGAATGCCAGTGGCGAGATGTCTGAGATAATCAAAGAGGCACTATAATCACGCAGTAATTCAATTTCCCGATCTATCAGTATATCAAATTGCTCCATCCAGCGGCGCATCTGTTGGATTGAAGCCTGGCGATCTTCTTCAATGGCACTTTTTTGTACGACGCCTATATCGACAGGAGTAGAATCCAGTCTGAACGGGAAAGATAAACGTGATTGAACCTCCTGTTCAGGTAATGCACAGCGCAGCAAAAAGTTACAATCGGGTCTTAACTGTGCAATCCGATTCAGCACGGGTGCCATTTGTGCGAGATGACCAAAACCATGGCCTGAGATATAGACTGCAATGTTCACGGCTTATTCTCCCTGTAAGGTGATAACCAGTTTTCTCGATCCTCCGTAATCCCGATGTTCACCAAGATAGACGCCTTGCCATCTGCCCAGCGCCAGATGGCCTGCATGGATAGGGATGCTAACAGAGCTACCCAGTGTGCTGGCTTTGATATGGGCCGGCATATCATCTGACCCTTCCAGCGTATGATTATAATATGGCTTATTTTGCGGAACGAAATGGTTGAAATGTTTCTCCATATCACTGCGTACATCAGGATCGGCATTTTCATTGATGGTTAAACTGGCACTGCTGTGTTGGATGAAAATATGGGCCAGACCGACAGAAAAACCAGCCAGTTCAGGCAGTTGATCAATGATTTCTCTTGTAATGAGATGAAAACCTCTGGTTCTGGCCTGTAATTGAATGTTTACCTGTTTCCACATAGTGACTCCCTGTCTGAATTCCGAGCATATCATGCCAATAACGCATACTTTTTAAAATAGATGGATGCAGTTTTTCAACTTCGACTTAAGATGCCGCATGCTCTATTTTGATAGAATATCCCTGCGTCGTGGTAATAAACTGTTATTCAGTGATGCAACTATGACGGTTCATGCCGGCCATCGCATTGGTATTACGGGTGCTAACGGTTGTGGTAAATCATCATTGTTTGCTTTGGTGCAGGGGCAGATTGAAGAGGATGCCGGTAGTTTCCATCATGATAAGGGCATTACAATCGCCCATGTTGCACAAGAGACACCTGCTTTAGCTACAGCGGCGATCTCTTACATTATGCAGGGCGATGCTGAGCTCACCACGCTGCAAGAGAAGATTGATCAGGCAGAGATGGATGGGGATGGAATAGGCGTGGCGGAATTGCATGAACGTTTTGCTGCTATAGATGGGTATGCAGCGCGAGCGCGAGCGGCGCGCTTGATGCATGGGCTGGGTTTTGCCATTGGTTCAGAAGAGAGTCCTGTTTCCAGTTTTTCCGGAGGGTGGCGCATGCGATTGAATCTGGCACATGCGTTGATGTGCCGCTCTGATCTGTTGCTGCTGGATGAACCCACCAATCATCTGGATCTGGAAGCAGTCGTTTGGCTGGAGAAGTGGTTGCTGCAATACCGTGGTGCACTGTTGCTGATTTCTCATGATCGTGATTTTCTTGATAAGTGCATGAATCGCATTGCCCATATTGAGCAGGAAAAGCTCACCGTGTATACGGGTAATTACAGTGATTTTGAACGTATTCGGGCTGAGAAGTTGGCATTGCAACAGGCATCACACGAAAAACAGCAGAAACAGATTGATCATATGATGTCGTTTGTAACCCGTTTTAAAGCCAAAGCTACCAAAGCCACACAGGCCCAGAGTCGCATCAAGGCATTGGAACGTATGCAGTTGATTGCCCCTGCCCATGTTGACTCTCCATTCTCTTTCAGTTTCAAGCATCCGGGTGAAATTCCAAATCCACTACTCAGGATTAATAAGGCATCAGCGGGTTATGATGATGTGACGATTTTGCATGATCTCTCGTTCAGTCTGTTGCCCGGTGATCGCATCGGTCTGCTTGGCCCGAATGGTGAGGGTAAATCAACCCTGATCAAATTGATGGCGGATACATTGAAACCGCAAAAGGGTAGTAGAGTAGCAGCAAAGGAGCTCTCTATTGGTTATTTTGCCCAGCATCAGCTGGAGCAACTGCATAGTGAGTTATCACCTGTTCAGCATTTGAAAATGCTGAATGAAGATATGTCAGAAAAGGATGCGCGTCAGTTTTTGGGCGGTTTCGATTTTCAGGGTGATATGGCGTTGGCGCCGGTCGCACCATTTTCAGGTGGTGAAAAAGCACGCCTGGTATTGGCTCTGCTGGTGTACCAGCAACCGAACCTGCTGCTGCTGGACGAACCGACCAATCATCTCGATCTGGAGATGCGTCATGCCCTCTCAGTTGCCCTGCAAAGCTTTGAAGGGGCGATGGTGCTGGTTTCGCATGATAGACACCTGTTGCGCACGGTGTGTGATTCTTTGATGCTGGTATCCAATGGTGCTGTGGATAATTTTAACGGTGATCTGGACGATTATGCCGGATGGTTATTGCAGCAGCGTGATGCCAATGAGGTCAAGAACGAAGAGAAAAATATAAAACCATCGAGAAAAGATGAACGGCGACTCAAAGCAGATAAGCGTAAGGCTTTGCAGCCAATCAGAAACAGAGTAAAAAAACTGGAATCTGAGTTGGAGCAGTTACAGAGCAAGGGAGCTGAACTGGATAGCGCATTGGCGAATCCTCTCCTTTATGAAGATGGCTCTTCTGAAGCGTTGAAAACATTGAGCATACAGCACCGCGATGTTCACCAGCGCATTGATGAAGTGGAAGAGCAGTGGATGATAGTCAGTGAAGAGCTTGAACGTGCCAGTTGAGGTTATGGGCGAGACTGTTGCTGGTATTACAGAACAAGGCAATACAGCGCATAAAGCTAAAACCTGGTACTTATATATGGTGCGTTGCAATAAGGGACAGCTTTATACAGGTATCAGTACGGATGTGGCGCGACGATTTGCAGCGCATGCGTCTGGCAAGGGAGCAAAATTTCTGCGTGGAAAAGGTCCATTAACGTTGTTATTTCAAAAACAGGTGGGATCTCATTCAGAGGCGCTTAAACTGGAGTTGCAGGTGAAAAAGATGTCTAAATTAGCCAAAGAACGCTGGATCAGAGAGAGCTGATTCATCTATCTTCGTTTTCATCATCGCTTTGTTCATCATCTTCAGATACAGCATCAATCACTGCACCACCAATCTTGAATGGTGCTTTGATAACTTCAGCTGTTACATCTACAGCAGTGCCGACAATGGTTCCGAGGCATCCACCCAAGGATAACAGCAGCATCAACAACATTATTTTTTTCATAAGAACTCACTAAATATATTTTTCACATGCCTCGACGGCTTTTAAAACGGATATTCGAGAAAGAGAAGGCTTCTGACAGCAGGGTTATTGCGTTGTGTTTTGTGACTGGGTCATAGCCAACGAACGACCTGTACCTACAAGTCGTAGCGACCATGCATCTGCAACACTGTCCAGACCAGGCCCATTATAGGTGATGAAATTGCTGTTTCCATTCTGTAGTGGGATAAGCAGTCGTGTTTTTGTCACGAAAGAGGATAACCATGAATCAAGTTTCACATCATAAATAGCACAACGAATGATCTCATCTTCTGCTGTCGAAACACGACGGAAGCCCATCTGCTTGGCGACCAGTTGATATACTTTTCCATCATCATAATTGATTGCTGAGAAGGTGATATTCTGCTTGTCAGACTGGTTGACTGCTTCGCTCTGTACAAGCCGGACAAGCATTTGAGGCAGGGCACCCAAGTCTTGTAAATCTGTATCCCAGATCTTGCGTTCAAGAGTCTCATCAGCACTGCTTTTGCGGTAGATCGTAGGTGTGTCGGCATCTTGACTATAGCTGATTTCGATGGTGCGCTTTAAGGCATGGTTGATGCGTTTTACATACAACGGTTTACCATCGGAGATACGTAAATAGTGGGTGGCTGTTAATTGCTCACATTGCCAGGAGACCAGCCAGACTTGGGTGCCTTGATAGTCTACCTTGCTGACATGATATTGCAGCAGGCTGCCGTCACCTTCCTGAACATAAACGAAATCACCGCTGACAATAGCGCTATTCGTGGCGCTATCACTGATAGTGGAGGCAGAAGCAAACAGAGACGAGGATAACTGAAGCAGTGCTGCACAGAAAAGTAGCTGTAAGCTTTTCAATACGGAGGTGGTCAATGCTGTTGGTTTGAACGCCATAT
Source organism: uncultured Zetaproteobacteria bacterium (assembly GCA_964478615.1). Lineage (GTDB taxonomy): Bacteria > Pseudomonadota > Zetaproteobacteria > Mariprofundales > Mariprofundaceae > Mariprofundus. The sequence goes on along the minus strand of CAYZJL010000016.1, from coordinate 15,880 downwards.
TTGACTCCCCCCTGTTTTATACTCTTGGTGCAACTCGGCAAAGGTAACCTTGTCTCTATCAAGCATCAATCAAACCATGCATGCATGTGTCTTAATGACGCATCTCTAAGAGGGGTAAAGTATTGGTAAATATGCTTAAAAAATGTTTTTGTCGTATTGTTTTTTTAAGCGTGTTGCAAATAGATACAACATGTTGTGGTAAGTTTTGCCGCTTAAACGGTGATAATTGCCGCTACTGTGCATAGAAGGCGGTAGCTGCTGCAATGGCTGTAGCGTGGTTGATGGGGGCATGCATACGCTTAAGCAGATCATCGAGTGCGGAGAGACATAGCAGTACATTATCTTTACGTGCTGCATAACCCATCAGGCCGATACGCCATACCTTACCGGCCATAGGGCCAAGGCCTGCACCAATTTCGAGATTGTAATCATTGAGCAAGGCAGTGCGCAGGGCGGTATCATCAACCCCTTCAGGGATACGTACAGCATTGAGCTGTGGTAAACGTTCAGTCTCAGCTACTACAAACGATAAGCCCATCGCTTCAAGGCCAGCTTTTAAGGCATGATGATGCAGCTTATGGCGCAGCCAAGCCTGTTCTAGGCCTTCCTGTTGAAGCATAAGCAGTGCTTCATGCAGGGCATAGAGAGCATGAACCGGTGCGGTATGGTGGTAGGCACGTTTGCTGCCTGAGTCTCCGCCTGATCCCCAGTAGCCCATGACCAGATTCAGATCGAGAAACCAGCTCTGGACGGGAGATTTACGGTTTTTGATAACATCAACAGCGCGGGCACTAAACGACACAGGAGATAGACCGGGCGTGCAGGAGAGACATTTTTGTGTGCCGGCATACACAGCATCAATCTCCCAATCGTCGACACGCAGTTCAGTGCCACCGAGAGAGGTCACTGCATCAACAATAGCCAGGCAATCATACTGATGTGCCAGACTTACCAGTGTTTTTACATCCGATGATGCACCGGTTGATGTTTCTGCATGCACAAAGGCAACAGCCTTTGTTTCGGGGTGTTGTTGTAATGCATCTTCGAGTTTTTGAGGGTCACATACGCAACCCCAGTCATTCTGTACCATCACAGCTTTGGCACCGCAGCGTTCAACATTCTCTTGCATGCGGCCACCAAACACGCCATTTTGACAGATGATGACGCTATCACCGGCTTCAATCAAATTGACAAAACAGCTCTCCATACCCGCTGAACCAGGGGCAGAAACAGGGATGGTAAGCGGATTGCTAGTTTGAAAGGCATATTGTAACAGGGCTTTTACCTCATCCATCATACCTACAAACAGAGGGTCGAGATGCCCAATGGTTGGTCGAGCCATGGCGCTTGTTACGCGTGGGTTAATATCCGATGGCCCAGGGCCCATCAGTGTGCGTTGTGGAGGATAGAATGAAGTGGTCATAGGTTCCTTTGGTTATTGTCTATTATCGTTTGGTAGATGGGCTTTTACCGTTTCTATCAGCTTTTCAGGGAGATATGGCTTTTGTACAAAATCAATCCTGCTGCTTTCATCGAAACGCCCCCGGATCTCCTGTTCTGCATAACCGGAAGAGATAATGACGTGAAGGTTCGGGGCAAACATACGCATCTGCTTATAGAACTCCTCTCCCCCCATCCTGGGCATGGTCATATCGAGCAGCACCAAATCAATGCATGCCTGATGCTCGCGCAACAGCTTCAATCCTTCAACCCCATCGACAGCAGTGATGACTTCTAGGCCGGCATCCTGCAAAATTATCATGGCCAGTTCACGTACGGTTTCTTCATCATCAATGATTAGCACAGTGCCGGTATACTGCGTGCTACTCTCCTCTTCGGCTGGAGTTTTTTCTTCCTGTCTGACAAGATGTTCTGAAACAGGAAAGTAGATATCAAACTGTGTACCGACGGCCAGTGTTGAGCTCACGTTCAGGCCACCATGATGGCCACGGATAATGCCAAGAATCGCGCTCATACCAAGCCCTCGACCGGTGAATTTAGTGGTGAAGAAGGGATTAAATATTTTCTTGCGAATATCTTCAGTCATGCCGCAGCCATCATCACATACCTGTAAGTGGATATAATCGCCAGCCAGCATATCCTCTGCTCCCAATAGCGTGCTAATCGCCATATTATCCAAATAGACCCGCAAAGCCTTTACGCCGATATTACCGGGTTTATCTCCAATCGCTTCGGATGCATTGATCACCAGATTCATAATGACCTGCTTGATCTGTCCTTCATCAGCCTGAATGGCAGGCAAACTGTAATCGAGTTGCACATCAAGCCTTGCCAGCTTGGCAATGGAAGACTCCAGCAGTTGCACGATATCGGCAATGGTTGAAGAGATATTCAGCGGACGGATAATAAAATGTCCTTTGCCTGAGTATGCCAACATCTGCTGGCACAGTGTAGCTGCACTTTCACTGGCCTGCTGGATATTGTGCAGGTTTTTATGGGCAGGACTGGCATCGGGTAGTTTGTTCTGGGCCAGGCCGGCATTGCCCATAATAGCGGTCAGTAGATTATTGAAGTCATGCGCAATGCCACCGGCCAGTACACCCAGGCTTTCGAGCCGCTGGGTATGCTCAGATTGCTCCTGCAGACGATCACGTTCCGTCACATCCTGCTGCACGGAGGTGTAGCCGATATGCTCATCGCCAACATGCAGCGGAAAAATCGTCTGCTCGACATGATACATATGGCCATCTTTGGCTCTGTTGATGAATGAGCCACTCCAATTGTTACCGGATGTAAGCGTTTGCCACATGGCTGCGTAATATTGCTCCGAATGTTCGCCGCTTTTGACGATGCTGGGGCGTTGTCCCACGGCTTCTTTGGCGTGATAGCCGCTCAATGTTTCAAAGGCCGGATTAACATACTGAATGATACCCTTGGTATCTGTAATGATGATGGCATTGAATGACTGCTCAACTACGGTAGCAAGTCGGCCCAACTCATCCTGAGCCTGCTTCCTTGCAGAGATGTCACGTAAAAAAGCTGTAAAAACCCGGTGCTTACCGGTCAATATTTCAACAACATTCAATTCAACCGGGAATAGATCACCATTGCTTCTGAGCAGGGTAATCTCCAGTTGTTGGTTCAGCACACGCTGCTTACCGGTTTTCAGATAATGAGCCAACCCCTGTTTGAGTTGTTGGCGCTGATGTTCGGGAATCACGAGATCCACAATATCGCTACCGATTACATCATGACTTCGGTGACCGAAAATACGTTCTGCAGCGGGATTGAACTCCTTTATCATTGCATCTTCATCAATGCTGATAATGGCATCCATGGCGGCTCCGAGAATGGCACAATTGCGCCGCTCGCTCTCTTGTACGTTGCGTGTTGCATAGACCAGCAGGCTGGTAAAGCCCAAGCCAATAAAACCACTGAAAAAGAATAGCAGGAACAGGCGGTCAAACCAGAAGAGTTGGTAGGAAGTATGCAGCACGATATCCTGATCTGTCAGCGGCAGCACAAATGTCTGTGAAAAGTGTATACCCGACCAGATTGAAACAGGCTCCTCATGGCCGGATTGAAGCAATACAGCAGTTCCTGATCGTTCATCGCGATCTCGTACAAGCAGCCGTAGGCCGAAAGGGGCGGGCAGCACTGCCACATTGATGAACCTAGTGGGGTCAGCTTTCATGGCGATCATGCCATTCACCATCTCCATGCTGTGATGCATAAAATAGGGATCAGAGCGACCGGCAAAACCGGTGTAAATGGCTTTGAATAGCCATAGCCCCTTAGTTTCTGCTCCAAAGTCAGCAATCAAGGCCACTTCCTCGCCAGTTTTGATGGCATTGCTAATATATTTCCTGAAACCTTTAACAGCAGAAAGATCAAGACCGAGCAGGCTGACATTGTCCACATCAAATGGTTCAACTTGAGTGATCGGTAGATAGGTGGATTGTTGCTTAGCCTGTATCATCTTGCCATCTTGATAGTTTTGAATCGAAAAAGAGATGAAACCTTCATCTCTCTGTTCAGCTTCAAATGTTTGGCGTTGTGGCGCTGTGATGAACGGTGCATAAATGGTTTTGGAAATTTGCTGATGTTGTCTCAGGCTCTGCTCAGAATTGGCTTGCAGGCTATCGGGGTGAATAGTCTCCAGTGCATAAAAAGCTGAAGCAATGCCTGTGATTTCACTTCTGCTTTCTTCAACGCTTGAGCGCAGTTTGTCGGCCAGATGCGTTGATTGTTTATCAAACAGATCCTGCTGTGTTGCAACAAGATATTGAAAAGAGGTAAACATCAGCGCTGCCGTTAATACCAGGCCAAAGGCAATAACCGCTGATAGTAGTGAGGTATGCTTCAACTTCATGGCGATACTTTGATGGCCTTGTAGAGAAGGGCTTGGGGCAGCTGAATATCCGTTTGATGTAGAATAGGCAGATTTACAAACAGGTTAAAGCGCCTGTTGGCTACCACCGGAATAGATGCAGCCGGTTTTCCCTGTAAAATGCGAATTGCTACTTTTGCAGCCCATTCACCCTGTTCCTCAGCAACTTTGGTCATTGCCAGCATAGTGTAGGGTGCCATGAAGTCGTAAGTGGATACTGTCAGTTTTTCTGCATGTTGGCTGGCAAATTGCATTGCACGCGCCTTGTTCCATGCCTTGATGCCAGCGTTATTATTGAGCACAATCAGATCACTATCTTGACCTGAGAGATAAGCTTGTTCCCACTCAGCCATCGTTGCTACGTACAGAGCTGTGACAGAAATGCCCTCTCGTCGGTAGATCTTTGACATCCAGTGAAACTCTTTTTCATCTGTGCGCACGCCTTTGACACCAATAAAGGTGACGCTTTTCACATTGCCTGAAATTTTGCGCGCCTTGCTCAGAAGCGCTTTAATAGCGGATACTTCAATCATGCCTGTGGCATTGCTATAGGGATAACCATAAGGCTCGGCTGTCCAGTTGATGCCGCAGAAGACAAACGGAATGTCGGCGCCTTTATAATAGGGGGCAACCAGGTATTTTGAAGCGTTATCATCTGAAGCAATCACGACATCGGGTTTGAGCGATTCAATCACTGCTTTGGCTTCCAGTGCCTTGCGCTGGCCAAATGCTGCTGATCTGTTGCGCTTGGTATCCATGTAAAAAATGGTGACTTGGCAGTGGCCAGCCAGTTCAGCTTTGATGGCCGATTCAATTTTGTCACTCCATGCGTATCCGCTATGGTAGGAGTTGATATATAGGCAACGTTTGTTATCTGCTGCAAAGGCTGATGTTGCCATGCCGGATATGATCAGGAGCAGAGTGAATAAGCGCATATGATCTCCTTGTACCTTCGTGTTAACTGCTAAATGAACGCATATTTGGTGCCACTTTCGCAATCAACGTTTATCATCATCCCATTCAATCTGTTTTATATATCGAGCAGCGTTCGCATACGATGACATATCTCATGGGCGGCATCTGGAGTATAGGGAACAGCGGCAAGCTTCCCCCACACCGGGGCTGGCCATGTTGCATCTGTTTTGTAACGTACAATATGATGCAGATGCAGTTGTGGCACCATATTTCCCAGTGCAGCAATATTGATTTTATCAGCCTTAAATGTCTGTTCGATGCATTCAGCCAGAGCACTGGATTCACGCATCAACTGCTGTTGATCCTGTTCAGATAACTGATGAATTTCACGGATGTTTTGGCGTTGTGGTACGAGAATAAACCACGGGTAGTTGGTGTCATTCAATAGCAGTAACAGGCAAAGAGGGAAGTGGCCGACAATAAAGCAGTCTTTTTCCAATTGTGGGTGCAAAATCATATCTCTACCTCATAGTCTATTTATCACGGTTGCTCATGATATGGCGGGTTAAAAAACGATCCAGTTGATTGGCAAAATTTTGGCGATCGGTTTGACTAAATGCTGCCGGGCCTCCCGTGATCACACCATCACCACGCAGACCATCCATGAAATTTCGCATGCTTAAGGCGCTGCGTATATTCTCTGATGTGTACATTTCACCTCTTGGATTCAGCGCAAAACCACCTTTTTCAATCAGTCCTGCGGCCAGAGGTATATCAGCCGTAATGGCCAGATCACCGGGCTCGGTATGATCAATGATATAGGCATCGGCTACATCGGCACCGGCAGAGACCTTGATGGCATTGATGTATTCAGATCGGGGGTGTTGGATTTTGCTATTGGCAACCAGTGTTAAAGGGATGCAAACGCGCTCAGCTGCGCGGAATAGAATCTCTTTGATGACATTGGGGCATGCATCGGCATCAATCCAGATTCTAAACATATGAAATGCTAATCAAAGCGGGCCCTTACAAAGGTGAACATTATTTGCTTAATGCCCTGTTTGCCCGCATCAAATCTATCGGGCGACCAATATCAAACCAGTAGCCGTGATGTAAAAATCCTGAGCAATGATGTTTGGCCATGCATTCTCGCAAGGTGCGGGCCAGTGAAAAACTTTCATTGTCTTCATAAGCATGAAACACAGCGTCATCCCACACAGATACACCGGAAAAGGTATAGCGGTCATATCCATTCATGCTTATCTGCTCATCACCATGCAGTACAAAATCACCGAGAGGATTGTGGCGAGGGTTATCAACCAGCGCTATGGATGCACCTTGTTGTGGCAGTAAGCGGGCCAGGCGTTGCACATCAATATTGGCCAGCACATCAGAATTATATACCAGTACAGCGCCATCTCCAGGCAACAGAGAGAGGGCTTTTTTAACACCACCTCCGGAATTGAGCAGATCCTCTTCGTAACTGATAGAGATGTTGCAACCGAACTGTGCACCACTGCCAAGATAGTCAGCCAGTTGCTCGGCGTGGTGATGTGCATTGACGGCGATTTCATGAATACCTTGAGCGGCTAATGAGCGGATAACGTGAGCAATAGCCGGTTCACCAGCGATTTGCATCAATGCCTTTGGCCTGTGATCTGTCATCCATTTTAAACGTGTCCCCAACCCTGCTGCCAGAATTACAGCCCGATCAATATGCTTCATTATCATCCCCTATAACATCCATGTCATGATTGTAGTGATATTGAACAACTACCTACCATTATTTAACGCCCCAGTTTTTCCATCAGCTCAGGTAGTGTTTCCAGTGCAGCCTGTCGTCCCATCTCAATTTCCTGCTCCGGATGAGAAAAATCATTCCATTGCGTGAATCCAACCAGCGGTTCAATGAGCACATCTGCGAAACCTTTATCGTATTTACGCAGATACAATGATTTGATTTGTGTGGCCCAATCAAGCATCTCATATACATTGCCCGGCTCGATATCTTTATCTGGCCTTGCCCCCACATTAACGGCTAAAACCAATTGATCAGGGGCCGCAAGCATCTGAGCCTCCTGAGCTGGAATGTCTGACCCCAAACCACCATCAACGAATTTTTTCTTTTTGATAGCTACCGGATCAAATACGCCGGGGATGGCCATGCTGGCAGCAATCGCGCATGGCAGTTTAATATCAGAATCAGCAGAAAACAGATGGCATTCACCGTTGGGAAACTCCACTGCAGTAATATAAATGGGAATTTCTGCATCGTTAAAGCTATTGCCACCACAAAATTCAAAGGCGATTTCGATGAGTGCACCGGTATCTGCAACAGAACGGTCTGTTGCAGCGCGGGCCAATAAGACGGTCTGTCGGGCAGCAGTGGAGAGTTTGGAGAACCAGTTGCTCTCTTCCTGGTCTGCTTTACCTGTAGCAGGCAGGGAGAGGTTGGCAAAATGTTCCGAGTCCAGAATAGCAAGGGCACGTTTGATAACCGCTTTGGCATTCGGGTTGACTGCATACATAGAACCAAACAGCGCACCGATACTGCTGCCGATGATGATGTCGGGTTTGAGGTTGTGCTGTTCGAGCACATCAAACACGCCCAGGTGTGCAAGGCCTCTTCCACCGCCACCACCAAGTGCGAGTACAAAGCCACGCTTGTTGTTTTTTCGTGCTGCAATGATACGTTCAAATAGATTCATCTCAGGTCACCTTTTTATCCCATGCTCATGACATGCTGAGAGGGATTATTTTTTAGGTAGCGCAGCAACGCGAGCCAGTTTTTTGCATAAAGCTGTTATCTCATCCGTCGAGAGTGGCCCGGATTGCTTACCTTCAATGAAAAACACATCCACTGCACGTTCACCAAAGGTGGATACGGATGCACCATGCAGACTGTAGCCTTCGCTACTGATGGTATCGACTAACCTGGCCAATAACCTTGGCTGATCGGCAGCTGATACTTCGATCACTGTCTCATGATATGATGCCTTCGGTAGTTCCCGCACGCGTATCTGAACACGTTGCATGAGAATGTTTACTTTAAATGTTTTATGGATGTCGCGTTTATCGGCCTTATCCTGATCCAGTACTCTGGATATCCGTGTTTCCAATCGTTCCAGATCAGATTCAATATTAAAAGGGCTGCCTTCATCACCCTGCAAGTGAAATATATCCAGAACGCGTTCATCAGTCAGTTTGTAAGCCTGAGCTGCGATGATGTTGGCTGGTCCTGATGTTAGTGTGGCTGCAAGGGTTGCAAACAGGCCTACACAAGGTTTGGCAACGATAATAGCCAGTGTTTCAGAGCGCCTTTCATCAATCCACAGATGCACACTGTTGCCACTGTTGCCTAATAGTGACGAAGCAATTTCATTTAATTGTCTAGGTGGAAAATGCATAACACACGATTTTGGTATCAGTGCTATCGCCGTTTGAAGGGCAGCCTTTTGCGTTTCGTTTGCCGCTTTCTCAAACACAGTTTCAATACGGGTGTGGTAGCGTTCTTTGGCAGCTTCACCACCTGCACCTTCACCAAGCAGGCACTCAGAAGTGGCATGATAGAGTTCCCTCAATAACGAACCTTTCCAGTCATTCCATACATTCGGGCCAACTGCAGCAATGTCTGCAACACTCAGCAGTAGTAGGTAGTCGAGCCGTTCAATATCACCAACACGTTTGGCAAATGCATTGATCACATCCGGGTCGGAGAGATCAAAACGCTGACTTTTTACCGCCATCAACAGATGCTCTTCTACGAGCCATGTGACCAGGTTTTTGGCATCACGGTTCAGGCCAATGCGTTTACAAAAACGGCGTGCAATGATAGCTCCATTCTTCGAATGGTCGCCCTGCATACCTTTAGCGATATCATGAAACAGAAGCGCAATATAGAGTAGTTCTGGGCGTTTGATTTTAAGACACACATCATGCGCTAACGGTAGACGGGTATCGCGGCTGCGATGCCAGAAGTTACGCGCCTCCCCAATGGCGCGTAATGTGTGTTCATCTACAGTACAGGCGTGATAACGATTGAACTGACCGAGCCCTACAACATCGCGGAATTCCGGAATGAAACGGCCCAGAACACCAGTGATGTTCATGCCACGTAAGGTCCAGTGCACATTGCGTTGATGTCTGAGAACCTGTAAAAACAGTGCATGTGCTTCAGGGTTATCACGAAAGGCATCATCAATGAGCACAACATCAGCACGAATCTGGCGCAGTACCTGGCTGGAGAGGCGCCTGCGATCTTTCTGTGAGACAAGAAACACCTTCAATAAGCGCAGAGGATCTTCTTTAAATACATCTGCATCACTGATGCCAACACGATTACCTTCAAGTGTGAAACCATCACCAATATTACGTTTGAAGGTGAAATATTGTGGGTTGAGCTGTTCCTGAAAGTGTAAACGCATCATACCGGTGATACGTGATATGCGCCCGACATGGCGAAAATACGCTTTCATGAACGCATCCACGCCGGGTAGATGTTCTACTACAGCCTGATATTTCATGCGTTCTGCCAATATGATCTGTTGTTCGAAACCCAAACGATCAGAGGCACGTTTGACTTCCAGGTGCAGCCCGGCACGGCAGCGCCAGAGAAATTCCTGAGCACTTAATAACTGATCCCGTTCTAACTCGGAAATGGCCCCATGCTGTACCAGATCATCAATATTATCGCGCCCGTACCAAGCCTTGGCGAGCCAGAATACCGTCTGTACATCACGCAAGCCGCCTCGGGCCTCTTTGATATCTGGCTCCATCATGAAAGCAGTATTGCCAGTGCGTTCATAACGTGCTTTCAGTTCAATCAGTTTGGCATCAATAAACGCTTTACGATTCTTTTTGAAAAAAGTTTTCAGATTGTCATCCAACTGATTGTAATAATGACCAGAGCCCATTAACAGACGAGACTCGAGTGCCGCTGTTGCCGAAGACCAGTCCTCATTCAGATGTAGTATGGTCTCTTTTACGCTACGCACCGCATGGCCGATATGCGCTCCCATATCCCATAACGCAACCAGAAAGCTCTGCATCTCTTCCTCTACTTCGGAAGAGAGTGACTCTGGCACCAGAAACCATAGATCCCAATCAGAATGTGGTGCCAATTCTCCGCGTCCATAACCGCCCACTGCCACCAGATCCACACAGGTTGAGGCCATTGGCGCCTGTTTTTGCCATAAGGCAATCAATAAGGCATCTACACCGGCACACATCTGCTGACTCAAAACAGTCCCATTGGCACCTGCATCAAAGGCCTGACCTATGCTGTGATAGAGTGCGTGCAGCTGTTCTTTGTCCGACAGAGGTGCTGGGGTGTTTACTGGCATTATTTATCCTTACATTTGTAAATGTTAAACACCTGTTCGCCATCAATGATTTTGCTAATAGCAACAGCACTATCACCATGAATTTCTGCGGCTGAATTGCGTGCCAGTGTTTCCAACTCTTCACTGATCTGCTGTTCAGAGCGGGGGATGAAAGCGATGCTGTCCAGTACCGAGACTGTGGCTTGACCAATGCGTTTGCACTGCTCGATTTGATTGTGATAAAGAATGCGCACCTGCACTGCTTCAGCAGTCGGTTTCACCCATGTGCAGCTTGCCAATAGAGCCGTAACCAGCATCATCCAAATTACATTTTTCATTTGTCAGTTACCTCATTTTTTAAACTGTCCAATAACATCAAAGCATCCAGTGGACGCATATGTTCCACGTCAACGCCCGCCAGTTTATCACGCAGCCCACGCAAACGCTGTAATTCTTCATCCTGCTGCCGCTTTTCGGCCACAGCAAAGAGCCCAAGCTGTGATTTTCCTGATTCAGCCGCCAGCTCCGAACCATGTTCCAGGCGGAATAGATGTTCGCGGGCGCGTTTGATCACTTCTCTTGGCAGGCCGGCCAATTGTGCCACCGCAATGCCGTAGGATTGATCCGCCGCATCCTCAATGACCTGATGCATAAATATCACCGATCCATTCCATTCGCGTACAGTGACAGAAGCATTAAATGCCGGTTTGTGTGCATCAGGCAGTTCAGTCAGTTCATGATAGTGGGTGGCAAAGAGGGTGAGAACATCATCGGATTTGATTAAAGACTCAGCCACTGACCAGGCAATAGCTAAACCATCCCAGGTGCTGGTGCCGCGTCCAATTTCATCAATAATAACCAGAGAACGCGGTTCCAGTTGATTGAGGATCGTGGCGGTTTCCATCATTTCTACCATGAAGGTGGAACGACCACTGGTCAGCTCATCACCGGCACCAACACGGGTGAAAATGCGTTTGGTCAGAGGAATACGCGCCTCTTCAGCCGGTACAAAACAGCCTGTGTGTGCGAGCCACACGATCCATGCCACCTGTCGCATATAGGTTGATTTGCCACCCATATTCGGGCCAGTGAGTAGCATGAATCGACGTGATTTCAAGTCCATGTGCGTATCGTTGGCTACGAACGGTTCATCACTGCTCAGATGGCGCTCTACAACAGGGTGACGACCAGCTACCAGCTTCATAGCGCGGCCAGCATGCACGTCTGGTTGCACATAATGGTAGGTGCGTGCCAAGTGCGCAAAACAGCCCAGTACATCGAGCTGTGCTACTGCCCGGGCAGCGTGTTGAATCGCTGTTGCCTGCTGACATAGCTGTTGACGAAGCGCTTCAATCAGTGCGTTTTCACGCTGCATGGCGGCATCTTGAGCACCGAGAATTTCAGATTCAAAACTGTGTAGTTCATCTGTGATAAAACGCTCGGCATTTACCAGTGTCTGTTTGCGCACATACTCTACCGGCGCATCTTTGGCCTGAGCTTTGGAGATTTCGATAAAGTAACCGAATATCTTGTTATATTTCACCCGTAAATTGGCCAACCCAGTGCGCTCACGTTCACGGCTCTCATAATCCCGTAACCAGACATTGGCATCGTTTGCTAAACCGCGCAGACGATCCAGTTCAGTATCAAAACCTGAGCAAATGATGCCGCCATCACGAAAGTGTTGTGGTGTGATATCTACGATGCCTTTGCTTAATGTGTCGGCCAGTGATTCGAGTCCATGCAGTGCAATATTGATGTTGGCAAACAGGCCACTGCGGTCACCGATGGTGTGGGACAACTCAGGCAGGGCCAATAAAGCATCCGTCACTCCACGATAATCGCGTGGCAGCGCACGCCCCAACACGATACGCGTAAGCATACGTTCCATATCGCGCACACCATTCAAATGCAGACGCAGTGCATCAAGGGTTTCGCTATCGTCGATCAAACTTTTTACGGCATTTTGGCGTTCACGCAACGCATCCAGATTGGTTAATGGTCTATCAATCCAGTTTCGCAGCAGGCGCGCACCCATGGGCGTAGATGTCTCATCGAGTACAGCAATCATGCCTGCCTTTGGGTCGCCGCCAAGCGAACTATAGAGCTCCAGGTTGCGGCGTGAACGCATATCAATACGCATGCCTTCGGCCTGTTCAATGAAGACGGGCAATGAGAGATGCTCAAGGGCACATTTCTGAGTCTGGCCTAGATAGGCCAATACTGCGCCTACAGCAGCTGCAGCATGTTGATGTTCATCCAGATTCAATGATTGCCAATCTGACAGCCCGAAATGTTGTTCCATCTGTTCACGCGCTACGCTAGCTGAAAAGCTCCAGTCACCGGGACGCATCAGAGAAGCCTGTGTTTGAACCTCTTCCGCGCGCATCAACAGTAATTCAGCAGGATTTAATACGGTTAACTGCTCTTCCAGTGCGGCATCACCAGAACCTTCAAGCAGATGCCAGTGACCGCAGGAGAGATCCACTGAAGCCAGTCCCCAGCGTTCGTTCTTTTTATAACAGGCCACTAATGATGCTGAGCTTGCCTGATCAAGCAATTCCGATTCAGTAATCGTGCCTGCTGTAACTACCCGCACCACATCACGTCGTACCGGTCCTTTGGAGCCATCAGGGGCCTCCATCTGCTCACACACCGCCACACGTTTACCTGCCGCGACCAGGCGAGCCAGGTAATTTTCAGCCTGATGCCATGGCACACCGGCCATGGGAATATCTTCACCACCGGCTTTGCCGCGTTTGGTCAGGGTGATATCAAGGATCTTTGATGCTTCTACAGCATCTTCAAAAAACATTTCATAAAAATCGCCCATACGATAAAACAGTAAACAATCTGAATATTCAGATTTGATCTTGAGATACTGTTTCATCATGGGGGTGTGTGTACTTTCAACAGACTTCTTTGCCATGGCCGCAATGTAACACGGAGCTATGGGATGCTTAAGAAAGAAAAATCGAGCAGTGCATCAAAGCATGCTTTTCAGAAATGAAGTAGAAACATTTAGGCCCGGAGGATATGCATCAGGGAGGGGAGGGGGAGATAGCATATCCAACCGGGCCAATTCTGTACTGCTATCTATCGGAAGATAGCCTGTTTACTTTAGCAATATGTGCCAAGTAGTTCCAGATGGGCACAATCTAGGTACTTTTTTTATTCATAATGTGATCTACGTCATAAAAAACAAAATTACTTGTAACGGTTCAGCATATTCTGGAGGCGCGGATTTAGCCGCGCACTTCTATTGATGTTGGCACGGCTAAAGCCGTACCTCCGACTCCTTTTCGCGATGTCGCACCATAGTGCTGAATAACTACATTTAATTGACCAGCTTCTACCGTTTGACTTAATAGTCGTCAGCCGCAGAGTTTTGCCAGTAATTACAGGAGAGAGCATGACACGCAGCCAAAAACAGATCGGACTGTTCAGTTTACTGGTCTTTGTCGATCAACTGTCCAAGTGGTGGATTCAACAAACAGACTTTCATGCTTTCTCTGTCATTGATGGCTTTTTTCATGTGATTCGTGCCTACAATCCAGGGGTGGCCTTTTCGATGTTCGCCGACCTGCCCGATTCTGTGCGTGTCTGGTTATTGCTTGGCATGACCATTGGTATTGCTATTGCGGTACTGTTCTGGTGGTGGCAGGAGCGAATGCGCGCCGGTATTACGTCATGGTTGCTGGTACTCATTCTGGCAGGCGCTGTCGGTAATATCTGGGATCGTATGCAGTTGGGCTATGTGGTTGATTTTATTGACTGGTATGTGCGTTTTGATGGCGTGGAATATCACTGGCCAGCCTTCAATGTTGCGGATGCCTGTATCTCTATCGCTGTAGTCGTACTGCTATTTACGAGTTTTAAGAAAAACTGAGTGGTTTTGATGATCACTACCTGCGGAGTCTTTTATGCAATTATCACTTAGTACCTGGCAGGAAATTGAAGCCTATCTAGAGCGTTCCACCGGCATTATTATTCCGATTGGTTCAACTGAACAACATGGGCCCAATGGCCTGATAGGCACCGATGCCATCTGTCCCACCAAGATCGCAGCAGGTATTGAAAAACAGGCAGATGCGCTTATTGCCCCGACTATCAATTACGGCATGGCGCAACATCACATGGCCTTTGCCGGTACGGTAACATTAAAACCATCGACGCTTATTCAACTGATCTGCGATGTGGTGGAATCGTTGCAACATCATGGCTTTACACATTTTTATTTCCTCAATGGTCATGGCGGCAATATCCCGCCGATCACAACAGCTTTTTGTCAGCTCTATCACACAGGCAGTCTGGCTGATAAACCTACCCCACGTTGTCATCTGGCCAACTGGTGGCGCAATGATGCGATCACTGAGCTGGCCGAAGAGTTGTATCATGGGGCAGAGGGGCATCATGCTACGGTCAGTGAAGTGGCTTTGAGCTATTATGCCCATCCTGAAGCGGTGAAAGATGTCAGCATGAACCCTGATATTGCCCCTGTGCTTTCTGATGGAGAGAGTTTTTATGATGCAGTTGATTTTCGCAATAAATTTCCCGATGGACGTATTGGTTCCAGCCCACAATTGGCCACGGTTGAAGATGGAGAAGCTTTCTATCAGCTCGCTGTAGATGCGTTGAGTAAAGATTATAAACGCTTCCTGACAGAGTAATAGCGCTAGCAAAAGAGTAGTTCTCTGAAACCTGTTTGCCTCTGTGTGTTTGATAATGGTGTGATTTTTTGTTTTCTCATGCGTGTAATAGTTCATCTAAACCTCAAATCACCCCTTATATGGGGATATTATCCTTTTAAATCAATATCCTGGCTTGGTACGACTAAGCCAATTTCCTACGCCAACCTCAAAGCCTGCACCATGGCCGGTACCGGCTGTGGATCGTGCGCGCCTGAAATGAAGCGGTTTTGAGTGCGTAGTTGGTGCAGTTACTTATTGTCTGATGCAATGGCCTGATCTGCATGCAAGGTGTTGATGAGTAGTTTGTTTGCTTCGTGACGGGCAAGGTTTTCCAATGTGGTTGTGGCAATGTTGCTCAATGCTTCGTCGGTGAAAAAACCTTGATGGCCTGTGATCAATACATTGGGGAATGTTAAGAGCCGTTCAAAGATATCGTCACGAATGATGGTGTCGGATAAATTATGGAAAAAGAGATCACCTTCCTGTTCGTAAACATCGAGTCCGAGATAAGCAATCTTGCCCGATTTGAGAGCATTGATTGCGGCACTGGCATCGACAATGGCACCACGACTGGTATTGATGATCATCACACCGTCTTTCAT
>CAYZJL010000015.1:0-20574 GCA_964478615.1 uncultured Zetaproteobacteria bacterium | reverse complement strand
ATACGGCGTCGACCGATCAATTGAACGAAACCTCACTGCCATACCCACCCCCTTTTTTTAACCTACAAATACTCTACTACAATCAGCTGGCTATATCGACGGGAAAGTCCGACAGACTCCTAGGCTACAGATGAAATAACGCGTTTCTTCACTTTTTTCCATTACATTCTCTTTCAGCCGTGACTGCAATAATACTGCGTAACCCTCTCCATGCCGGATGGCGTTGTTTCAGCCAATCAATGTCAGATTGCGCTTCAATGTGAAAAAACTTATGCAACGATTAATAAGAGAGAAGAGCTGTGAAAAAATGGTCGGGACGAGAGGATTTGAACCTCCGACCACTACACCCCCAGTGTAGTGCGCTACCAGGCTGCGCTACGTCCCGAATGATTGATCATGTGTATGATGTGACTGGTCATTATTAATCCGCAGATTAATCCAGAAGGGAATGAATTTCCTGCAGTTCATTTTTCACCTGTTTCAGAATAGCCTGACTATCTTTCGTCTCGACGATGTCTTCAAGGTCACCACTAAGCAGACGCTTTTTGGCTCCACGAATAGTGAAATTCAGATCGTATAGAAGGTGTTTGATTTGTAATACGGCATAGACATCACGATGCCGATAGAAACGACGGTTACCGCTCTTTTTGACAGGCTTGATATGTTTAAACTCACTTTCCCAATAACGCAATACATGCGGCTCAACAGCACATACATCACTAACTTCCCGAATAGAGAAAAACAGCTTATCTGCAAGTTCCGGTATCCGAACACCGGCTTTGGTCAATGCTTGTTGAGCATTCATTCATTCACTCCAATCAACTTCTTCTTAAGCAGAGGACTGGCGCGAAATGTCACAACTGAACGTGGTGCAATGGTAATATCCATACCTGTCTTGGGATTTCGTCCGCGTCTGGCATGTTTCTGACGCACAATAAAATGGCCGAAACCGGACAGTTTTACGTTTTCACCTTTCTCAAGTGAATTACGCACCACACTCAATACAGATTCAACGATCTGAGCTGACTCTTTTTTGGTCAATCCAACACGTTCATGAACAATTTTGGCAATCTCAGCTTTGGTCACATTCCCTCACCCATAAAGAAGCATTAAATCAGACTTTTACCTAACCTTGCTAGAATCAGCATGTGGAGATTATCAGAAGCTATTAATCTGTCAAAGAATTTTGTCACCAAAATAGTGAAGGCCGATGGATTCCTCTGACATGATAGGCACTTGAGTCCATTCAAGTGTTAAGGATATTCATGAAACAGCAGCATCAACGATTTTACCATCATGCAACCGCAAAACCCGATCACAGGCCTGTGCCAATTGCTTACTATGTGTCACCATCACCACGGCAGCTCGCTCTTCTCTGCACAACAAACGCAACACTTCAAACACCTCCTGAGCCGTACGTTCATCCAGATTACCTGTCGGCTCATCGGCCAATAACAGTCTGGGTTTGGTAGACAGGGATCTGGCTACTGCCACCCTCTGCGCTTCACCACCGGAAAGTTTACCCGGCACATGCTGGGCACGATCACTCATTTTCAGACGTGCCAATAAGGAATAAGCACGCTGTTCAGCTACTGACTGCTGCTCACCCTGTATTAACAATGGAAGCGTTACATTTTCCAGAGCCGTCAACTCCGGAATCAGATGATGCGCCTGATACACAAAGCCGATTTTCTCATTGCGCAAACGTGCTTGCCTATTCGATGATAAATCATGAATGAATTCACCATCGAGGCGAATAGTGCCCTCGTCCGGCTTCTCCAGCGTACCGAGCAGTTGCAGCATGGTGGATTTTCCAGAACCAGACTCCCCTACTACGGCCAGGAACTCGCCCTCATTCACTTCAAAATCAATACCCTGAAGAATATGTAACCTACCCCCCGCTACCGCAGAAAAGTATTTATGCAGATTTAAAACCTTAAGCAGAGCTGCACTCATCGCCCACCCTCCTTTAATAGTTGTCTGTGCCTAAGCCAAGGTCAATCAGTTTGCCCGGATGATCAAACCAGTCTTCATCGACCTTCACCCAGATATTGAGGCGCACACGTTTTCCCAAAATCTCTTCCAACCCCTCTCTGGCTCTGGTACCTACAGCTTTCATACCACCGCCACCTTTACCGATTAACATCGGTTTGTGACGCTCGCTACCCACCAGAATAACCGCTTCAATTTCAATAATATCACCGAGATCTTCAAAACGTTCGATATCTACAGCCGTCTGGAATGGAATTTCCTGATGCATGGATAGAAACACCTGTTCTCGCACGTATTCCGCAGCCAGTTGACGCTGACTTTGATCGGTAAACGCATCAAGGTCATGGATAGCAGGCTGTTCAGGCAGGTGTTTTGCCAACTCTTTAATCAGGCTGTCCAATTGCATGCCTTTACGCGCTGAAACAGGAATAAGAGCCTTCGCACCCGGGTCTAGTGCCTCTAACTGTTTCAAACGTGGCAACAGACGTGCTTTATCAGCACGATCCACTTTATTGAGCACATGAATACGCGGCTGTTTCAGTCGACCATCGGCAAAACGTTCAATCAACAGCCGGGTAGGTTTATCCAGAGGTTTGCTGGCATCCTGCATGATTGCCAGCACATCAGCCTCTTCGGCAGCAGCATAGGCTACACGCACCATATTTCGATTCAGTTGCAGGGCCCCTTTATGGATGCCTGGTGTATCGACAAAGATGATCTGACACGCATCATCCGTATGAATACCCAGAATCCGGTGCCGCGTTGTCTGTGGTTTCGGTGTCACAATAGCCACTTTCGCACCTATCACCCGATTCATCAGGGTAGATTTTCCGACATTAGGCACCCCCAACAAGGCGACTGTTCCACAATGAAATGGTTTTTCTT
Source organism: uncultured Zetaproteobacteria bacterium (assembly GCA_964478615.1). GTDB lineage: Bacteria > Pseudomonadota > Zetaproteobacteria > Mariprofundales > Mariprofundaceae > Mariprofundus. Next base: position 17,697 of record CAYZJL010000015.1, on the reverse strand, counting down.
TTATATCTTCAGTTGTTGCCATGCTTGCTCCGCCGCTTCTGTTTCGGCTATTTTCTTGCGATCACCACGCCCTTCTCCGAGCAGATCACCATTGATCCGACATATCGCAATAAAACGCGGTGAATGGCCCGCACCTCTGTCAGTCAGTGCATATTCAGGTAGGCCCCAGCCTTTGGCCTGGGTAAATTCCTGCAAGCGGCTTTTTGCATCACGGGCATCCAATCCATCCTCACCGTTGAGCATTTCGCGCCACGCTTCTCGCACCAGCTTATGCGCCGCAGACCAGCCACCATCCTCAAATACAGCGCCAATCACCGCTTCAACCGCATTGGCCGCGATAGAAGGGGATTTAATAGCTGTGATTGGTGATGCTTTGCCATCACGCCCCTTTTCAAGGCGTTCACTATCTCCGACATGCAGATAGCTGACCAGATTCCATGATCCCGACACAAGTAGCAGACTCTCCTTGCGCACCAGAGCTGCACGCATACGTGAGAGATCCCCCTCCTGTCTGTCAGGAAAGTGATGGTGCAAATAGTCAGAGATAACCAAGCCCAATACCGCATCACCAAGGAACTCCAAACGCTCCATATGATCGCCTTGCCCGGCCTGATTGGCGGACCTGTGTCTCAAGGCGCGCAATAGCAGCTGCTTATCTAAAAACACATAATCAATGCGTGTTTCTAAACGGGCCAAATGCTTATGCATTATTGCTCCCCGAGCGCTGAAATCGTGTTACTCAATCACGTGTCCGATGCGATCCCAACGTACGGAACGCGTATTATGATCCCAGGACCACCATACAATCGCTGCACGCCCGACCATATACGACTGTGGTACAAAGCCCCAAAAGCGGGAATCACGTGAATTATTACGATTATCCCCCATGGCAAAATAGTGACCCGCAGGTACTTTCCATTCACCATCACGCAGAGAAAACGATTTACGCAGCACATCATGCTTAATGCCATTAAAGTTCTCTTCATAGAGGCCCGATACATCTGCATTGCCCCCCTGCATAAAGTAGGTTCGGTTACCCTTTGCGGTCAACAGCATCGCTTTACCATTCACCGTCAATGTATTATCACGATAGGTCACCACATCACCGGGAATGCCCACGATGCGCTTGATATAATCTTTACTCTTGTCTTCCGGATAGACAAACACAGCCACATCACCACGCGCCGCTTCTTTCGACATCAGCTGAATATCAGTCAATGGAATTTTAAAGCCATAGGGATAACGCAAGACAAACAGGTAATCGCCAATCTCAAGCGTTGGAATCATACTCGATGATGGTATTTTAAACGGAGCCACAATAAAACTGCGAATCACAATGGCCAACACGGCAATAATAATCAAACTTTCAATCCATTCCTGCCAGACCGGTTTTTTACTTTCGCTCATTATTCATTCCTTCTCTTTCGTCATTCCGTTTTGTTAACAATACTAACGCAACGGTTATTCGTTGAGTTTTAACACAGCCAAAAAGGCTTCTTTCGGCACGTCTACACTACCAATCGATTTCATGCGTTTCTTACCCTTCTTCTGCTTCTCAAGCAGTTTACGTTTACGGCTGATATCACCACCATAACATTTGGCAGTCACATTTTTACGCACCGCTTTGATGGTTTCCCTGGCAACGATACGGCCACCAATAGCCGCCTGAATAGGCACATCAAACTGCTGACGCGGGATCAACTGACGTAATTTTTTAACCAGTTCACGACCGCGTGTTTCAGCAATCGAACGATGCACAATCAATGACAATGCATCAACAGGTTCCGCATGCACCAGCACGTCGAGTTTCACCACATCATCTTCCGAGAAATCGGACAGCTCATAATCCATCGAGGCATAACCACGCGATACCGACTTCAAGCGGTCATAAAAGTCGATCACCATCTCAGCCAACGGCAAGCGATAGGTTAGCATCACCCTGCCCTGTCCGATAAATTTCATATCCTGCTGCATACCACGGCGTTCCTGACACAGTTTCATCAAGGCACCAACAAACTCTTCCGGCATAAAGATATTGGCCACCACAGTCGGCTCTTCAATGCGATCAATCTCCTGCGGATCAGGAAATTCACTTGGGTTAGACACTTCTATCATTTCACCATCAGATTTATAAATTCTATAAATCACACTCGGTGCAGTGGTAATCAAATCCAGATTATATTCACGTTCCAGACGCTCTTGCACAATCTCCATGTGCAACATACCGAGGAATCCACAACGGAAACCCAACCCCAAAGCCGATGAGTTCTCCGCCTCAAAGCTGAAAGCAGGATCATTCAGATTCAATTTCTCCAACGAATCACGCAAATCATTGTAATCAGCCGAATCAACCGGATAAAGACCAGAGAACACCATCGCTTTCGGTTCACGGTAGCCCGGCAAGGGTTTATCTGAACCATGTTTAAGCGTAGTAACGGTATCACCGACCTTCAAATCAGCCAAATTCTTGATACCACCGGTCAAATACCCCACCGAACCCGAAGCAAGGCTTGGCGTCGAAAATGGAACAGGCACAAAAACACCCACATCCTGCACTTCATAACTGGCAGCAGTCGGCATGGACATCAAACGGAAACGCTCACCCTTCTTCAGCACACCATCAACCACACGAATCAACGCCATTGCTCCCACATAGGCATCAAACCATGAATCCACCACCAGCGCCCTGAGCGGTTTATCATCACGGTTCTCCGGCGCTGGCACATGTTTCACAATCGCTTCAAGCACATCATTGATACCCACACCGGTTTTAGCCGATACGGGAATTGCAAAGGATGCATCTAAACCAATCACATCTTCAATTTGCCGTTTGGCTTCTTCGATATCGGCACTTGGCAGATCAATTTTATTGATCACCGGTATGATTTCGAGGTCGTTATCCATAGCCAGATAGACATTGGCTAGGGTCTGCGCTTCCACACCCTGCGCTGCATCAACAATCAACAATGCGCCCTCACAAGCTTGCAGTGAACGGGACACTTCATAGGTAAAGTCCACATGGCCCGGCGTATCGATAAGGTTCAACTGGTAGGTTTCACCATCACTGGCGGTATAGGTCAGCGTCGCAGTCTGCGACTTAATCGTAATGCCGCGCTCCTGCTCCAACTCCATCGAATCGAGCACCTGACTGGTTTTCATCTCGCGTTCGGAGAGTGCACCAGTCACCTCAATCAACCGGTCAGCCAGTGTTGACTTGCCGTGATCGATATGGGCAATAATAGAAAAATTGCGTACATGGGTTTGTTTTATCTTGTTCATTGGGTCGGCAGTGTAGCGATGGGCCGTGAACAGCGCCATAAGACAATATCATCAGACAACACGCGGCCTCTTCATCAAGCGCCTAAAACTTCTCTATTCGCTTTATCGATGCTCTCTTGATAATGTTGTCCCATAGCATCAATGCGTAAGAAGGAATCCTGATGAGCCATGTAGCATCTACATTGAATAGATTACCGTTACTGAGTGAACTTGCTCTGGTCATTCCGTTGGCCTGGATGGTCGCTGGCTGGTTACTGCCTCAACCCGACACGCAGATTTCTAACACAATAAAGAGTCTTGAAAAGGCGGCAACACTGTTACCTGACTTGAATACTATGCTTGCCGTAAAACTGTTTGGTCAGCCTCCTCAGCAAGCTAAACCCGTTGCAGCTGTTGCACTTCAACCCAAACCGCTTATCAAGCGCCCCCTGACCTTGAAACTATTAGGCACTGTTGTGGCTGGTGAAAGCTCTGCAGCTATTATCGCCATTAAAGCCGGTGCAAAACAACAGGCATATTTTATCGGTGATTCCATTCAAGCCGGCGTCACCCTGCAATCAGTAGAGGCCAATGCTATCGTGGTCAATCGCGGCGGCACGCTTGAGCGCATCTCTCTTGAAGAAGGTGATAAATTGGCGTCAAGCCCTATAGCTGCTACTGTTTCAACCACACCGAATCAGCAACCTGCCAGAAACATGAACAAAACCATGAGTCGAGCCCATTTGCAAAAACAGCTGAGTAACTTTCCGGCACTACTGACTCAGGCACGCGCCATGCCTCACTTTGTGAATGGAAAAATTGCTGGCTTCAATGTCACCAACATTGCACCTGGTTCGTTATATCAACAGGCTGGCCTGCAAAACGGCGACATTATTGTCAGCGTTAATGGTGAAAAAATTACCGGAGCACAACAAGCTATGGGCATATATACCAAACTCAAAAGTTCTTCATCCCTTGATCTCGAACTGATTCGTGCAGGTGGCATGCAAAATATTCATTACAATATCCGTTAAGTTTTAACAGATGACGAGTCCATTCAACTCTGATCAATTTAGGCATGCATCATGGCAACAGCTAGTCGCTGTTTTTGTCGTGGCATTATTACTATTTGCTGCTTTTCGCATGCAGCCTGAAGCATGGATTGCATCCCAGATCGACCAACAGGCAAAACATCATGGCATCAACATCAACTATCAGAGCTTGGCACTGGACGGCCTTAGCCTGCGTTTTAAACAACTCTCCATTCAATCGCATCAACTCACCCCCCCTGTCAAACTGGACAGTTTAAGTCTGAGCCCTGCATGGTCATCTCTCCTAAACGCTAACCCCAGTGTAAATATACAAGCCAATTGGCAAGGCCTAAGTGTTGGTGCAACCGTCAACCAACAGGCTGACATCATTGATATTCAATCATTACATGGTGACGTGGATGTTGCACTGCTTCAACCCCTATTGGCAAAAAAACTACCGATCCCCGTTAACATCAATGGTCAAGTTCAATTTTCAGGTAACATCCAACTCAGCGCCAGCAGTGGTCACCCACAACTGGGCAAGATCAATATCAAATGGAAGGCTGCAGCGATCGATTTGCCACCGATGAAAGTAGCGCTGGGTGATTATGCACTGATCCTGCAAACAGATGATGTTAAAAGAGCCTGGCAGTGGGATTTGAGTGGTGGCACAGCCTTAAAATTGAGCGGTAAAGGTAATCTAAACACCATCGCCCGGAATCCAGCAGCCTGGTCCATCAACGGCATGCTACAAGCCCAGGCAGATCAAAAGGAGCCAACCCTCACGGCCCTCTTAGGCAATCAAAAAAAACGATTCGGTCTAACCGGACAGATCACCCAGCCACGTTTGCAGCCTTTATAAAGACCGGTATCAGCAGAATGCTCATAGAGATCAGGTAAATTGTGACCGAAGGAAATGCCTGTGGTGCGTAGCAAGAGAGTATCGTCCATGCGGTTCATAAAGAAAGGCCGGGGGGATGTTTATGATCCAGAGTTAGCTTTTCTACTCAGATAATCAACCACCAGACGCACACCGGCACCGGTTCCACCCTTGGCAGAAATATCATTGCCCTTCATATTCCAGGCTGTGCCAGCAATATCCAGGTGAGCCCATGGCACATCCCCAACAAAACGGGAGAGGAAACAGGCGGCAGTTATCGTGCCGCCATCACGACCACCGATATTTCTGATATCGGCAATATCGGACTTGATCTGCTCCTGATACTCCTCATGCATGGGCAGCTCCCATACACGATCATAGGTGTGATCACCGGACACTTTCAAATCCTTCTTGAGCTTTTCGCCCGTACCCAACAGACCCGTTGCATGCGCGCCCAAAGCGACCACACAGGCACCGGTCAGGGTGGCAAAATCGATAATTTCGGCTGGTTTTTGCTCAGCGGCATAAGCCAATGCATCCGATAATATAATGCGGCCTTCCGCATCGGTATTCTGGATTTCAATGCTAATATCTTTTTTATAACCCACCAGAATATCACCCGGCTTATAAGCGGCAGACCCCAGCAGATTTTCCGTTGATGGGATCACCCCTAACAGATTGATCGGCAGGTTCATGGCGATAATTGCCTTAAAAACACCCAACACCGCAGCTGAACCACACATATCAAACTTCATCTCTTCCATCAATGCGCCAGGCTTGATGGAAATACCGCCAGCATCAAAGGTTAAACCTTTCCCCACCAGTGCAATCGACGCATCCCCCACTTTACCACCCTTATAATCCAGGATAATAAAACGCGGCTCTTTAGCCGAGCCCTGATTTACAGCCAACAGTGCATGAAAACCAGCCGCTTCAATAGCAGCCTTATCCATGACTGTTACATTGAGCTTTTCATGTCTGAGTGCTGCAGCCTGCTCACCAAGAAATGCCGGTGTACAGACGTTACCCGGCTCATTGGCCAAGTCACGTGCAAAATTGGTGCCCGCAGAAATTGCCCGCGCCCGTGCAACGGCTGCTTCAGAGACTTCCAGATCATCTTGTGAAGGCACCATGATGGTAACTGAACGCAGATCACGATGTTTGTCATCTTTTTTATGCTGATATTTATCAAACGTGTATAACCCCAGCTCCACCCCTTCCGCTATGGCCTGCACCTTGTCTGCCAATGAAGTTCCACGCACATGCAATTCCGCTAAAAACAGGGAGACATCACGCGCTCCGCTTCTCTCCAGCTTGCGGGCTGCTTTTGCTGCCAGCACACGCAATTTATGCAGGCTCAGTTTCTTTTCATCACCGACCCCCAACAATGTAACACGCTCTGTATATGCGCCTTCCACATCGTAAAGTGTTCTACTGCCACCGAATGTGCCCATACAGTCGAACGTTCTCAAAAAGTTCGACAACACGTTACCCGAAGCCTGCTGTAGTGCCTTGCCAGATTCGGTTAATTTACGCCCTTCCAGTAGAGGAATCAGCACAGCATCATCGCGCTGTTTATGCGCATGCCCCGCTTTCACATTCAATTCAATCATAAAACACTCCAGTTTAACGCATTACCCCCGGGTAGCTCTTCTCTTGCGCAAGCGCAATTCACCTTCTCATCGGAGTAATCAGTGATGCGCTGAATTAATTACGCCAAAACTCGGGGATCAGCAGTACAAAGAAGGTATAGATCTCCAAGCGTCCAAGCAACATACCAAAAACCAATACTGATTTCGCCATATCAGGTAGAGACGCATAATTATTATATGGTCCAACCTCGCCAAAACCCGGGCCGGTATTGGTAATACACGCCGCCGCCGCAGTAAATGCTGTCACCATATCAACACCGGAGATCGCCACCAATACTGCGATGATGAGATAGCAGACAATAAACAGTACTGCAAAGCCCCACAAGGCTTCCGTCACATCCGCTGAAATGCGCTGACTCCCCATCTTCACATGAATCACACCGTGCGGATGCACCAGGCGTCGAATTTCGCGTAAGCCCTGACGGAACAGCAGCAAAATACGTACCACCTTCATTCCACCACCGGTTGAGCCAGCACACGCACCGACAAACATCGTTAACAATAACAGCAGCGTTGCACCAGGCGGCCACAGATTAAAATCACTGACAGCAAAGCCTGTTGTAGTCGCAATCGAAACCACATTAAACAGTATATCAATGGTCTCATCATCGTCACTTGAAAGCAGCAACAGGTTAATCAACACAACCAGTACAGCGATCCAGATAATATAGGTGCGAAATTCTTCATCCATAAAATAAGTGCGCAAGGAAAACCCGCGCAGGGCTGCGGCAAAATGAAGGGTAAAATTGATCCCGGCCAGCACCATAAAAAACACACCGATCAGCTTCAGTGTAGGACTATCAAAATAGCCAAAACTGGCATCATGGGTTGAGAATCCACCAATCGCTACCGTACACATGGCATGGTTAATGGCATCGAAAGTATTCATACCACCCAGGTCATAGGCTATTGCACAGATGATTGTCATTCCGAGATACAAATACCACAACAGCTTAGCCGTTTCAGTCACGCGCGCCGTCAGTTTATCTTTCACTGGCCCCGGCGTTTCCGCCTTGAATAGCTGCATACCACCCACACCCAACAGTGGCATCACCGCAACAGCCAAAACGATAATCCCCATGCCTCCCAACCACTCCTGCATGGAGCGCCAAAACAGAATGGATTTGGGCAAATCATCGAGCCCTGATAAAACGGTGGCTCCCGTGGTTGTAAGGCCTGAAGCAGACTCAAACATAGCATCCACCATCGAAGGCAGGGTACCAGTCGTCCAGAACGGTACCGCACCAATCAATGCAAGCACCAGCCACGCCAAAGCAACAATCAGGAAACCATCACGATGGGTTAAACGCTTCGGCGCCCCGCCGCCAAAGCGCATCATGATAAAACCAATCAGCATAACAATCGCTCCAGCTTCAAGAAACTCGGCAATATGTCCCGCATCGTAATAAATCGCCACCAGCGCTGGCACGATCATGCTTGCCCCGTACAGGCTGACAAGCACACCAATAGTCCAGAGTACACCCAAAGGATGCATGGGTTAAAAGAACTCCAGATGCACTTCAAACAGTTTCTCTACCTCTATAACCGACGCACTGGTTGTCACGATCAGCACATGATCATGACTTTCAACTTCAATATCACCATGCGGTACAATCACATTGCCATCTCGCAAAATTGCACCAACCACCGTATCGTCCGGTAAATTCAGCAAGCGCAATGGTGTATTCAGAATCGCACTGGTTTCCAGCGCTTCTGCTTCCAGCACTTCCAGATTACCATCAGCCAACGATGCCATGCCGTGAATTTTTCCTTTACGCACAAAGCTCAACATCGATGCCACTGTCGACAGGCGTGGTGATACCGTGACATCCAAACCAATCTGACGCACCAGTTGCCCGTAAATAGAACGGTTCACCAGCGTCACCACATGCGGAACACCATAACGCTTGGCAATCAGACTACTGAGAATATTCGTCTCATCATCATTGGTCATGGCAAGAAAATCATCCATCTTATCAATGTTCTCTTCTTCGAGTAACTTCTGATCCAGAGCATCCCCATGAATCACCACCACACTGTCAAATTGATCCGATAACCACTCGGCTCTGGCTTTATTAAACTCGATCAGTTTCACCAACGAACCTACTTTTTCCAACTCCTTGGCAACAATAAATCCGATGTGACCACCACCAACCATCAACACATTGCGTCCTTCAGGAGAGTGACAGGTAAAATCAAGCACCCGCATCAATGGATCGAGCTGTTCTTTTGCTACAGCCACATAGATACTGTCACCTGCCAACAGCACCGTTTTACCATTCGGGACTCTCCAACGGCTATTGTGTTCATGCGCCACCACATAAACGCGCAGCTCTCCCATCACTTCAGGCAGCTCCATCAGCGATAGGCCAGCCAGATTACTCTTGGGGCGAACTGTAAATTCAACCAGCTGAATAGCGCCATCAAAAAATTCGCGTGCATCCAGTGCACTTGATACATTCAAACGCCCCATCACCACCTTGGCCGCTTCCCCTTCCGGGGAAATAATAACATCAATAGGCAGATCATCACGGCCAATCAGACCAGGGTAGTTGGCATAATCCGGCTCACGCACACGGGCCAGCTTGGTAGGTACTTTAAACAGCGAGTGTGCTACCTGACAGGCCAGCATATTCACTTCATCATTGGTGGTCACTGCAATGAGCAGATCGGCATTCTCAGCTCCGGCAGCCTCCAGAATAGAGGGGTGCGATGCCATACCGCAAACGATTTTCACATCCATAGCATCGGCAATCACTTGCAATCGATCCGCATCCTGATCCACCACAGATACATTATTACCCTCTGAAGAGAGACGGACAGCAATATGATAGCCCACCTCTCCAGCCCCTAGAATGACAACATTCTTCATGAAGAATCCCTCTCCGACGGCACCAGACCGAATGATTTAATTTTGCGATGCAACTGGCTACGCTCCATACCAATATCTGCCGATGTGCGACTAATATTCCAGTCATGTTTATCCAGGTGCTGAAGCAGATAGATGCGTTCAAAGGCTTCACGTGCAGCGTGGAAACTATCGAGTTCCTCATCATCATTGGAGTATTGAGACAGGCGACCAGCTTCTCCATATGGTGAATGTACTGATGTAGTCTGGGTGGAAGATTGATCCGGTGGCAGCATCCTGGATGCGGTCATCTGTTCACCCGGCATCAAAATATGACAACGTTCAATATAATTACGCAACTCACGCACATTACCCGGCCATGGATATGATTTAAGCATCTCAATCACATCGGCATCAAAACGTACGGCTTCTCCACCCAATATGCTTGCCTGCTCATCAGCCAGTGTCTCCAGTAACAGTGGCAAATCATCCAGGCGTTGTTTAAGCGCCGGCATATGAATAGAGACTACATTCAAACGATAATAGAAATCTTCCCTTAGTTTTTCTTCACGCAATACCTGATCAAGGTCTCGAGTGCTGGCAGCAATCAAACGTACATTGCTCGGCAGCGGAGTGGGATTACCCAAGCGCTGAATCACACGCTCTTGCAATACCCGCAGTACCTTTGCCTGTGCCGCCATACTCAACTCGGTCACTTCATCAAAAAACAACGAACCTTTATGGGCAGTTTCAAAGCTTCCACGCTGGGCATGCAACGCTCCGGAAAAAGCACCTTTTTCATGCCCAAAGAGTTCAGAATCCATCCTTCCCGCAGCTACACTGGCAGTATTCACCTCAACAAACGGTGCATCTCTCCTTTTTGAAGCAGCATGTAACATGCGTGCCGCCACAGCTTTGCCAGTGCCGTGTTCACCGAGCACCAGCACCGGCGCATCAGAGAGGGCAATGCGCTTAATTAATGTTCTTACCTCAGAGATTACAGCGCTATCACCAATCAATTCCTGCCGACTATGATGCATCACATCCTGACGTTTCAGATCCCTGTTCTCCTGTTCCACCCGGCGTTTTTGCACTGCATTGCGTACCAGAATCATCAAACGATCAAACGACAATGGTTTTTCAACAAAATCGAACGCACCTTGCCGAGTCGCCCTTACAGCCGTATCAATGGTGGCATGACCGCTCATCATAATCACCGGCAAATTCGCATCTATCTGCTGAATACGACTCAACGTTTCCAGCCCATCAATGCCTGGCATCCAGATATCCAACAACACACAATCCACCGGTTGCTTGCGTAAGCGAGCAATCGCCTCTTCACCGGATGCAGCAGTGACCACCAGATATTCTTCATCCTCAAATAGTCCCTGCAAGGAATCACGAATCGGTTCTTCATCATCTACAATCATGATACGCGCAGTCATGTCGTCTCCTTCTCTTCTGCATGGCGGGGTAGTTTTAAACAAAAATGTGTCGGGCCGGATAACGACAGCAGTTTCAGATCTCCACCATGGTCTTCGGCAATACGTTTAGCAATTGCCAGCCCCAAACCGGAACCGTCTGACTTGGTCGAATAATAGGCTTCAAACAATTTTGCGGCATTCTGTGCATCAATGCCATCACCATCATCCTCCACATGCCATTCAGCAAATGCATCACTGACCACCGCATACAGTCGAATCGCACATGTTTCACCGGTTGCTGAAACAGCATTATCCATTAAATTGATCAACACCTGCCTCACCTGGTCAGGGTCACACTGGCAGTGCGCATGTTCATGCTCAATAATCTCAACTGAAATTCTTCGGTAACCATGAAACAGCTCATGCATATCAGATAACAGACTATTTACCGGCACGTCACGCAATTTGGGCTGAGGCATGCGCGCCAGAGTAGAAAAATCAGAAATCAAACGCTGTAGACGTTCTGTCTGATCAATAATCGCTTTGGTACAGACATCAAATACCTGCTCATTATCAACCTGCTTACGAAAGCGGCGCTGCAATCGCTCTGCCGATAGCTTAATTGGCGTTAACGGATTTTTGATCTCATGCGCCAAACGCCTGGCCACTTCAGCCCAGGCTTTGTTCTTCTGTGCTTCAGCCAGTTCAGAAATATCATCGATCACCAGTAGATAACCCGAGAAGGCTGTGCCACTGGCGCTCAAGCGTGCACCGCGCGCCAAGAGGTGCAGCGTTTTTCCTTCTGATAAAGCAATATCAAACTCGCGCTGCAGATAATCTTCTTCCTGATGGCGTAACTCATCATAAAAATCACCAATATCACGGATATTACCTGTACTCAGTTCTGAAAAGTCGGCACTTGGCTCCCACTCTTTTGGCAGTTGCAGAATATCTCTGACTGACTGATTCAATAGACGCACGCGGTTTTCAGAATCGATTAATACCACGCCAGAGTGCAGGTTAGCCAATAGTGATTCCAATACATACTGGCGTTGGCGACTGCTATCAAGCGCGCTGGTCAGATCCAGCTGGGCCTGTTCAATCGCTTCAACATTCTGCTTCAGTCGATTGGCCATGGTATTGAATGAGCGCCCAAGTGAACCCAGTTCGTCACGTGGGGAATGCGCGATTGCCACATCCAGATCACCCTCTGTTACCCGGTGCAGCGCCTCGGCCAGCTCACCGACAGGTGCCGTCAGTCGCCGTGCAAACAACAGCGCAACCACCCCAGCCAACAATACAACCACCAGCGTTACAAACAGCATCACATGCGTAAATGTACTCCGAATGGTTTGGCGATTACGTTCCAGTTGACGGTAATTACGATAATCTGCTTCCACGGATCGGGCATTTTGAATCACACCAGCTGGCAACTCCACCTCGACTCTTAACAGGCCAAGTACCGAAACAGGGCCAACCAACGGAGCATAACCTACCGCCACTTCAGCACTGTTACGCATCACCAGCTCAGTGACCACACGCCCCAAACGCATGGCCAAACGCGCTGTATTATTCAATGGAGAGGCTTTCAGTGCCGTTAACTCTCCGGCTTGAATACCGCCAACCTGTCGTTCATTGATATCAAACAACTCTACTTTTTGCCAGCCTTCTGCTTTACTCATTTCAGTCAAATAGGCGTTGCTGGTACGATAATCCATATTGCCCGTCACCGCCGCCAATAGTGCAGCATCGGAGATGTAATCGCGTAGATCACGTTTCATATCCTTTTCAACACGCTCATAAAAACCCTGCGCCAGATTCAAGGCACGATCCAGCAAGGTATCCACACGCACATCAAACCAGACATCCATACCCTTATCGACCATCTGGCTGGCAGCCATCTGGATCACCATAGCAGGCACCAGCAACATCGTTACCAGAGCAATGACCAGTTTGGCGCGCAATCGTGAACCTGGTGCAGGCTCATCAGTCTCACGTAACAATCGAACACCGTACTGAATAAGCAACAAAGACATCAATACCATCAAACCGACATTTACCCATGCCAGCAAACCGCCGCCATCGTCAGTGGAAGGCCATAACATCACAGTTGCTGTTAACAGCAACGATGCCATCAATAATGGCACCAACCGCATCGCGCTCACTCTGGTCACGGCAGTGTGAAATCCTTTTGCATTGAAGCTACTGTTGCTGGCCACAAACCAGCCCACCAGGCCTGATTGATATCACCAATATGAATGTTAACGTTCACTGCAGCCCGGTAGGGGACACTGTCCATCAACAGACTTCTGTCCAACACAGGAAAATGTTTCAATTCGGTAAGAAATGCGATGGCATCAGCAATAGTGTATACACGTTGAGAAATACCGCTGGAAACATCAATCAATAACCAACTGCGTGTTAGCAGATCCGGTTCAACACGGCGAACCACCGTAATATCGCCAATATTCTCATTCAACCAATATTCACGCACCTTGCCAACCCTCACATGCCACTCTGTCGCCACAGAGGTTCCATCCTGCATGGGGAGCTTAAATACACTGTTCTCCACACTCAGCTCAGCAGAGCAATAGATAACCTTCTTTTCAATTTGAATGTGAAGAGCATCTGGCACATCTTCGGCAAAACTTGCCGGTATAACCATCAGAACAGCCAATATCGCCCCACTCAACGTCAGGAGAAATGCATGCAATCTATAAAAGCAGTTACTCATCAGGCCGGAGTGTAACTCCAACGCCTGACATTGACACGCAGCATCATCGCTGATTTACTATAATTTCCTTATGAACTTTAGGACGCGACCATGAAAGTGTGTTTTATTGCGTGCATTGCAACCTATTTATCCACGACCGCGACAGTTCAAGCTCAGAAGTTTGAGCCATATGCTGGAATTGGTATTGGCCTGTTTGGCCTTGAATTAAAAACGCCATCGGTAAATCAGAAAAACAATGTACTGGGCGGATATGCCAAGTTTGGGGGTAAACTTCAACCTGATTACCCATGAACCCACGGCGAATTTGTTCTAACTCACAGCCAGCGGGTCACCCCAGTGTTTTTTAGTCATTCGCAGGTAGTCAAAAATCATTTTCGCCTTGTATGCCACCTGGCGCATTTTTTGAGTGATGTTTTTTTACGCCACTGGATTTTAGCAGACTAATGGCAAAGCGTCGCAAGCGCGTCATGTTTTCCGGTCCATACCCCGTTCTGATTTGGCTTCGATCTTCATCATAGATGGAATCAATGATGTAATGGCAGCCGTTTTCAATGACCCAATGCCCACGGTTGGTGGCCAGAACCTGTTCAGCAGAGGCCTGCTCAGGTGTTTACTGGTTATTCCGAAGATAAGCTCTTTGGATGATTTAGCGAACTTTCGTTGTGTCAGCAAGGCATCAGCAGTCACCATGACACCTGTAAGATCGCCGAAGATATCCAATAGTAGTATCGATGCTATCTTGATTTCATTGGTCTGCTTGTATGCATCGCTTCCTGCTACAGGGATGGTTTCAGCTTTTTTTGGGCGTAGCAGTTCTGCGTATGATGCCCAATGGCGCTCATAATATGTATCTGACGACCATCCTCGCCGATAGCACCGCACATCGTTTTGCCATCAATGGCAAGGCTTTCATCTTCTTTCCCATAGATGGCAGTCCAGCGCTTCAGCGTTGCTTCCAGATGGTCAGGATCTACAGCAGTCAGCACATTGCGAATAATGCTCAAGCTTGGAGGCACCCGCTTACCCTTCTCTCTGCGACAACGAAAATTGATCAGTGCTTTCTGTCCCAGGCTTTTGACCCAAGTCGAAATATCCTTGTACCCGCTCGCCCCGCACAAGGTTGCTGCTACAGCAATGGGTAGAATAGTCGGCAGGCTATGACGTCGGCCTTGTTCCCTGCGCGGATCAGGAACGCCTATAAAAAAGTCTGGCAAAGCTCGCATATGTTCTACTTTCGTCATGATTTTGGTTCTCCCATACTGGTATTTTTTATTCAGTACAGACTGTGACATCAGGGCTTGGGCATTTCTTTGAAGTGGATAGGCAAAGACCATTTTAGGTGACGGGTTATCTTGGCTGTAGTGTTGCTGTGTTCGCTTAAAACCTTTGCTGTTACCCAGAAAGTGCCAGTTGGCCGCCTTGTATATGGTTCCTTCAAATCGGGATGGATCAACAAAGGTTTCCAGTAACAGCAACGGGTGCTTGAACTTCTGCCGCCAGTCAACGGCCAACCGCCGTTGGCATAATGAAAGAATGCGAGATGCGACATTAGGATAGTGCCACTCAGGGAGAATCAGGAATCGAGAATTGTTCGTTACCAAGTGCAAACGATCATACTGATGACGATAACCCCAACAAATCCATTGATCTCGAACGGACACTTCAGCGCGGGCGAGGAAAAACCAAGCAAGGCCACCCATTCATCATGAAGCGTGCCAATATACCAAATGGTCTCGCCTATTTTTGGCAAGAAGCCCAAATAATGATGCGCTTGCATTAGCTCTTTGAATCTGAATTCTTCATTGGAAACAACAGGGCGAACGATAATGGATTGAAGATCAGGTGTTTTTGATGGGTTAATCTGCATGGACGAAGCATGCGCTTAAACATGTAGATTATCACAGATGTGTTGATTTTACCTTATACCTCAGGATTTTATGCCATAGATGAATTAGCCGTGACCTGCGAATATAAGAGCTTGCCACGTATTAAACATACAGCGACTCAGACAGCGACAGGAAAACCAACCTTCGCACGTTCAACCACTGGTCTATCGACACTAAAATCTGAGAGATCCATCTCTGGATATGTACCCATAATCCACCGACTCATCAGCTCAGCGGTTCCCGGAGCCAAAGCGACACCATTGCGATAGTGACCACTGGCAACCCACAAGCCTTTTCTACCCGCAACGGGGCCAAGGTATGGCATACCATCAGGGCTGCCTGGACGAAAACCCATCCACTGATTGACAACTTTGGCAGATTTCAGGCCAGGCGTGATGCGATACGTGGCATCGAGCAGTGCATCTATCACAGCGCTGGTAGTACCCTGCTCAAAACCGACACGTTCCATACTTGCACCGACCAGTATATGACCATCGGAACGCGGCACCATATAGACATCATCATGTTTGATAATGTGTTGTACCCTGCCCGGTTCATCTTTCAGCAGAACGATCTGCCCTTTCACCGGCTCTACAGGTAGTTCAAGACCGATCTGTTTGGCCAGTTCACCACTCCAGCTGCCAGCTGCCAATAGAACGGCATCGGCCTCAATCTGTTCACCACTGGCAAGCACTACAGCGTTAATGTCGCCCTGACCGTTTTCTCCAAGTCCTACCACTTCAGCATGTTGGCGCACCGGAATATCACAAACCTGCAAGGCTCTGCTGACTGCGGCAAGCAGGCGTGGATTGCGTACCTGCCCTACTTCCGGCCATAGCAACGAACCACCCACCTGCTCAGATATGGTGGGCTCATGCGTCCGGGTTTGAGCCGCATCCAGCTCTTCAACCTTCCAGCTAAAACGTTTCGACCATGCCAGTGCATCCTCACGGTGATGAATGCGATCATCATCAAACAGCGGAATTAACAAACCACTCTTAAGCCACTGCATCGACATGCCGGTTTTTTCTAACAGCATCGCATGCATAGCTGGATACATGGCCAGGCTGGCATCGATCAGATGGGTGAAACTATCGGGATATAACCATGGATGAATCGGGCAGAGGATACCTGCACCTGCCCATGATGATTCACGCCCCGCAACGCCCTTTTCCAATACAATAGGACTTGCTCCAAGCTCATGTAGATAGAGCGCAGTCAGGCAACCAATAATACCGCCACCAATCACTGCTACCCGTTTGCCATCATTCTGTTTGTTGTCTGTCACGATGCTCTCCCTTTGTTTTGCTCTCTGGTGCTAAGGCGATACTTCTGCAATCGACTATTCGGTTTATCAGGCAAGTTCATTTCGATCAGCAGCTCAAATGGTGGGTTTTCACCACATCATCAGCCAAGGTTGATCGCGTGAGATCAATCACATGCTGATGATGGGTAAAGACCATCACCTGACCACCCTCGGAAAATTTAGCCAGTGCCTTAAGTATATGCGCAGCACGCAGATCATCTGAAGTCATCAACACATCATCCAGAATCAACGGCATTACCGAGCCGGAGCTGCGACGCATTTCCAGTGAAGCCAGCCGCAGCGCTAAATAAAGCTGGTCCGCTGTGCCTTCACTCATCGCTTCCACCCGGATAGAAACACCATCTTGCCGTTCCGCCATCAGAATGGGTTCATCACCGGATTCATCTGCGATCAACCGAACATAACGCCCTTCTGTCATCAATGCGAAATAAGTCGATGCTGCTTTCACCATCGGTGCTTGTGCTCGCTCCCTGAATTGTTTCAATGCGCCTTGTAATAAGCCGTGTGCCAGTTTCAGTCTGGCCCATGGGCGAATGGCAGCTCGATATCTAGCAATGGCCGCTTCCATCGCCTCACGAGCCGCTGCAGCACTGTCCGAGGTATCGATCTGCTCTAATGTTCTACGCGCAGTTTCTTCAGCCTGTCGTGCATCCGACT
>CAYZJL010000014.1:0-20643 GCA_964478615.1 uncultured Zetaproteobacteria bacterium | reverse complement strand
TGCACCATGCTGCATGGCTGGCCGAGCGCTGGGATGATCCGGCCTTCAAGCGCGCGTTCCCCTGGCTCAACACCCAGCACTCAACACCCAGCAATACTGGAAAGAACACATTCTCACCCTCAAGAAACAGGCCGCCTCCATGCAGGAAGAGCCACTGCAATGGCAATAAATGCGTAGTGAATTGCGAACACTCGAAAACCAAGCGGAATTGCCGGTTGACCAGGTTAACGAACTCGGTAACTCAGGAAATTAAACTATGAAAGTCTGCCCCAATATCGCTCAAGCACTCATCTGGGCGCTACAGGCCAGATAAGAGGCGCGCCAAAGCAGGCAGTGACCTTTGATAGTAGTTACGCATGTATGGCATTTGACTGCACAAGAGCCTACAGTTGCTATTAACTCATTTGTGTTTTGGCCTTTTTACGATATGATTATCAAGGAGTATCTGCATGGGACAGTCAGCTATTTCGAACGAATCCAGACGTCTCATCGAAACGCGTGACAAGGAGATCGACTGGCATCGCTGGGGGCCCTATCTGAGCGAGCGATCCTGGGGAACGGTACGTGAAGATTATAGCCCGGATGGCAATGCCTGGGATTATCTCTCCCATGATCAGGCCAGAGCCAAAGCTTATCGCTGGGGTGAAGATGGTTTAGCCGGGATCAGTGATCGCTATCAGTTACTGTGTTTTGGTTTGACCTTGTGGAATGGTAAGGATCCGATCATCAAGGAACGCGCATTTGGTTTGACATCAAGCCAGGGGAATCATGGCGAAGATGTGAAGGATTACTACTTTTACCTCGATTCCACACCCACCCACAGTTATATGAAGTATCTGTATAAATACCCCCAGACTGAATTTCCATATCAGCGGCTGGTGCAAGAGAATCAGTCTCGCCAGGGTGCCGGACGCGAATTTGAATTGCTCGATACGGGCATTTTTGATGAAGACAAATACTTCGATTGCTTTGTCGAATACGCCAAACACAATGAAGAGGATCTGGCGATTCGCTTAACCATCCACAACCGTGGAGCCGAAGATGCGGAAATTCATATTCTGCCGCAGTTATGGTTCCGCAATACCTGGGCATGGAAGGACGAAGCGGAACGCCCACCGATGATCACAAAGGGTGAATCAGCCGAAGGCTATGTAAGCGTTATTGCCGATGATGCCGGTTCGACCGGCCTTACCAATTTACCATTTGATTACCGCTTGGGACAACGCACGCTCTATGCTGATGCCGATGGCACAGCGCTGTTTACCAACAACGAAACCAATATGGCCGAGGTCTATGGGCAGGGTGCGGATAATGGTGCTTTATACACCAAAGATGCCTTTCATCGCTATCTGGTCGGCGCGCAGGCCGATGCTATCAATCCTGAGCAGCAAGGCACTAAAGCATGCGTCCATTTCAGGCGCACGATTCCGGCAGGCGGTTCTACTGTCGTTCGTTTGCGACTGGCGGCGAAAAAAATTACAGCGCCGTTGAAAGCAGTCGATGCAATCGTCAGTGCGCGTCTCAAGGATGCGGATGCATTCTATCGGGAACTGCACCCGCCTAAGGCCAGTGCCGATGAATGTAATATCCAGCGTCAGGCCCTGGCCGGTTTGATGTGGTCCAAACAGAATTATATTTTCGATGTGAATGCCTGGTTGAAAGGCGATAACTCAGCCATGCCGCCGCCCGAATCGCGCAAGCATATCCGTAATCAGCACTGGCGACATCTGAACTCGATGCGCATCCTGTCGATGCCCGATAAATGGGAGTACCCATGGTTTGCGGCCTGGGATCTGGCTTTCCACACCATTCCAATCGCCCTGATTGACGCCGACTTCGCCAAAGAACAACTGTGGTTGATGCTGTTTGAGCAGTTCCAGCACCCCAACGGTCAGATTCCTGCTTATGAGTGGGAGTTTTCCGATCTGAATCCGCCCGTGCACGCATGGGCGGTCTGGCGCGTCTATAATATGGATCGTATTCGCAATGGCAAAGCTGATCGCGATTTTCTGGAAAAATGTTTTCACAAACTCATGATCAATTTTACATGGTGGGTGAATAAGGTTGATGCCAACGGCAATAACGTATTTGAAGGCGGTTTTCTGGGGCTGGATAATATCACAGTATTCGACCGTTCCGAAAAGCTGCCCGGCGGGGCGATGTTGGAACAATGCGATGCCACCGGCTGGATGGGCATGTATTGCCTCAACCTGATGCGAATCGCGCTGGAACTAGCCAAAGAAGATGCTGTTTATGAGGGGCTGGCAACCAAATATTTTCAACATTATGTGTATATCGGCTCTGCCATGAAACATATGGGCGCTGCCGGCGATCATAATCTGTGGGATGAGGCGGATGGCTTCTTTTACGATGTGCTCAAATACCCTGATGGGCATTGTGACAAGCTAAAGGTGCGTTCGCTGGTTGGCCTGATTCCCCTGTTCGCGGTGGAACGACTGGAGCATCAACGAATTGAAAAATTCGAGACCTTCACCTCCAGCCTGCACTGGTTTATTGAAAATCGTCAGGACATTGTTCAGCAATGCGTCAATCGGGTGGAAACGGATGAGGGCGCCACGGATGTCATGACCATCGTTGATCAGGAACAGCTCAAATGCATCTTGCGCCGCATGGCCAACCCCAATGAGTTTTTGTCCGAACGCGGTATGCGCTCCTTATCCCGTGTTCACCTGCAACAGCCATTTAAGCTCGGTGACGCTTCGGTGGGTTATGAAGCGGCTGAGGCAGATTGTAAAATCAAGGGTGGAAACTCCAACTGGCGCGGCCCCATCTGGTTCCCCACCACGTTTCTGATGATTGAGTCGCTACGCAAATTAAGAAAAGCTTATGGCGATGACCTGATTTTCGAATCTTGTGACGGTGAAGAGAGCACGCCGGGAGGTTTGGCACAGCATTATGCCGATGCATTGATTTCCATCTTCAGCCGGGGTGATGATGGAAAACGTCCGGTTTATGCGGATGACGACACATTCCAGAACGATCCTCACTGGAAAGATTACATCTTATTCTACGAATATTTCGATGGTGATGATGGCAGGGGTTTGGGCGCTTCACACCAAACGGGGTGGACCGGACTGGTGGCGTCACTCATTGATGAATGGCGACGATAAGCAGGAATGATTTAATAATAACGCAGCATCGGGAGGCTTTGATATGACCATACTTGCAGGTGACATCGGCGGCACCAAAACACTATTGCAACTGGCCGATTTAGCAGATGGTTCGACCTGTGATGTCATCTTTGAAAAGCGATATATCAGCGCCGAATGGAATCATCTCACACCCATGGTGCAGGACTTTCTGCAAGCGGCGGCGCAGGAAACTTCTGCTCAGGCCAGCGCAGCCTGTTTTGGTATTGCCGGGCCTGTGAATGGTCGCAACGCCCGTACGACCAACCTGCCATGGCAACTCAATGCTGATGATATGCAGCGGGATCTGAATATCGATAAAATCCGTTTCATTAATGATTTTCAAGCCGTTGGTTATGGCATCGAAGCACTCTCGGAAGATGATATCGTCGTCCTCAATCAGGGCAATGAAGTCACCCACGCTACGCGGGTGATTCTCGGCGCAGGCACCGGCCTGGGGCAATGCCTGCTGGCATGGCAGGGTGAACACTACGAAGTCATTGCATCCGAAGGCGGCCATGTCGATTTTTCTCCAACCGATGCTGAGCAAATCGCGTTGCTGAAACACATACAAAAGCAATTTTCCCGCTGCACCTGGGAGCGCGTTGTCTCCGGCACAGGCATTAATAATATCCATAGCTATATGCTTGCAGCTTATCCCGGCGAAGAAAGCATCGAACTCAAACAGGCTCGCAGTATTGGCGACCCATCTGCAGCCATCTCGATTGCTGCCGCCAATGGTAGCGACCAGTTGGCCAGACGCAGCATGGATTTGTTTTGCAAACTCTATGGTGCTCAGGCAGGCAATCTGGGGCTGGCTGGCCTGGCGGTCGGAGGGATTTATGTCGCCGGTGGCGTGGCCCCTCGCATCATCGACATGCTTAAAAATGGCCTTTTCATGGAAGCTTTCATGGATAAGGAAGAGCGTATGCAAAGCCTGCTTTCCAACATGCCAGTGCGTGTCGTGGTCAATGCCAAGGTGGGGTTAATGGGTTCTGCGGTTGCTGCCAGCCGGTTGTAGATTGAAGATTTTAAAACTCGTAACCCAGAATAAATTTCAGATGATGGCCTTGGTCGCTGGCAGTGATGAGGCCGAACAGATAACCCGCTTCATAAGTGATGCCGCTGCGTAGTTTCCCTATCTCAACCGGGCCGATCTGGTGAGATTGCAGGGATAGTGATTTGGTGAAATAAAAAGAAAAAAGGGCTTTCATAACTTGCTATAGCTAACAACTTCTCGACCCGCTGCATGCGCCAATATAAGGTAGACTGTGTACTAGACCTAAACTCAGATTTTTCACAGGCGTGTTTCCTGGTTACCCCTATCTGTTAAATCATGATATGGGGAATGCTGTGGACTGCCTGAGATTGTAGGCTAGCTTGCTGCGCCATGGTTCACTCCTTACGTGTTTTATACAGTGCATGCATATTGATACCACTCTTGTTCACAACGCTTGCGATTGCGGAACCGGTAGATATTGATGCCGATGAGATTAGCCGCACGGCCGATGGCGTGGTGATAGCGCATGGTCATGTGGTGATCAAGCGTGAATTCGATACGCTGATAGCTGATGAAGTGATCTATCGAACCGAACAACATGTATTGGAAGCAAAGGGGCATGTGGTCATCAGGTCGGATAAATCCACCATCGAAACCGATAAAGCCATCATGCAAACACAAAGCAATACCGGATATATGAACAATGCCGTGATTACGCTGCCCGGTGGTGAGCGTCTGACCGCCGAATGGGTTAAGCGTATCGATGATCACACCTATGAAGCGGAAAAGGTGCTGTTTTCATCGTGTCCGATTGATGAGGAGTCATGGCGTGTTGCTGCCAGTCGAGCGGTGCTTGATCAGCAAGACGGTAGCTTGACTGCGACCCATGCTCGTTTTGAATTATGGCAGATGCCCATTTTATATGCGCCCTGGTGGCAGCAGCCGTTAAAACGTAAATCTGGTCTGCTGATGCCAAAAGTGGCCACAGGTAAGCGCCGAGGCACTGAAGTGAGTGTGCCATACTATTTTGCACCACAGGCGAATTGGGATGCCACATTAACACCGCACTGGATGAGCGCGCGTGGAGTCATGGGCGAGGCTGAATTACGCCACGTTTCTGCGCTTGGTTATGAGCAAATCAACCTTGCTGCGATTGATGATGCGGTGACGGGGTCAATACGCAATCGTTTGGGTGGCAACGTGTTGTGGCAATTGCCAGCGGGTATGCAGCTGGCTGCCAAAGCTGATCATGTCAGTGACCATCTCTATCTGGCTGATTACGCTACCGGTGAGCAAATAAGTTCAGTCTATCTGCAAAGCAGTGCGACCTTGTCCCAGGCTGGGCAATACAAGCATTTTGAAGGGAATTGGTCGCTGCAGGCAGGGCATGTACAGAACCTGCTTCTACAGAGCAACGCTACGACATTACAAATTTTACCGCGCTTGCAAAGTCATGCTGAATGGGCCTTGTCATCTAATGTTATCATGCATCTTGATCAGCAAAGCACGCGATTTGACCGGAGCAGTGGGGTTGATGGCTGGCGCTTCAATGTGCACCCTTATATTGAAATGCCGTGGGAGCTGGCAGATGGTGGTGTGTCTGCCGTATTGACTGCCGGATTGCAGCATACGCGTTATTGGTTACAGCAGACGCTGCTGGCTGATTCAAATCCCACACGAACAACTGGAGAGCTTGGATTGGAAGTGCGTTCAGATTTTGAACGTATTGGAGAGAATCATTCATGGCGCCATGTGATTTCTCCGATTGTGCGTTATGATTATATTGGAGCACCGGAGCAGTCTCTGTTACCGAACTTTGATTCGGCTTTTGGTCTGCTGACCTGGAGTAATCTGCTTTCAGGCAATCGCTTTTCAGGACTTGATCGTATCGAAAAGAGCAATCGCTTTAGCGTGTTACTTGAAAACAGATTGCAATTTAAAGGCCTCGAGGATGATGCTGCACGTGATGTGTTGATTGTTCGGGGTGGTGTTTCGTATGATCTTCTACAGCAGAGTGTCGATGCAGCATTGCAGCAGGCACCTGCGCGGCCATTTTCTAATCTGTTGGGTGAACTTATTTGGCAACCCATGAGCAATATGCGTATATACAGTAGCGGCCAGTACAATACAGCAGATCGATATTGGGCAATCATCAATGCATCCTTAGCATTATCAGCATTGGGTAATCAACTGCAGCTGGGTTATCAATTTACCGATGCGCGCTACGCAACGCAGGCGCAGTTATTTCATGTGAGTGCCGGTATTGGTCTGGGTAATCGTTGGAAGGCAACAGCTAGCTGGCAATATGATATGCTGTTCAAGTTATCACAGCAAACATCGTTAGGTGTGCAATATAATCATCCTTGTTGGACACTGGGTATCGATGCTTATAAAACGAATAGTCCGACTGGCACCAGCAGATCCTCAAATGTTGGCTTCCGTTTGTTGCTCGAATTTAAGGGGCTGGGTAGCGTTGGCTCTTGATAGTGTGTCTGTTTGTATCTGTTGATTTTCTCGATCGCGTCCTCAAACTATATTGTAGGCTTTGAGCTTTTGGTTGCTCACGAAGAAATCAGTTAAACGTTAAAATGGTCACAGCCGCTTTGCGGAGGTTTGATATTTTTATGGAGGCTTGAATGCATTTCCCCTTTTTGTTGGTCAGTTTGTTGTTACTGGCTCTGCCTGCGCGAGCAGAAACCATTGATGCGATAGCCGCAATTGCCAATAATAATGTAATTACCTGTTATGAAATTGAAAAAGATACGCAGGAGATGTTATCGCGTCTGCGTCAGTCAGGGGCGGTAAACTTGCCATCGACAGAGAAATTGAACCGTCGTTCGCTTGATGCGCGTGTGATTAAACGTCTGCAGTTGCTGGAGGCAAAAAAACTGGAGCTGTCTGTTGATCATGAAGAGCTGGATAATGCGATTCAGGATGTTGAAAGCAAAAACGGTATGGTGCCAGGGCAATTGAAAGAGGTGCTGGAGCAACAGGGCACCAGTTTTGAAGATTTTAAAGAAAATATGCATGATCAAATATTGGTAAGTAAATTGATCAATATTGCAGTGCGCAGCAAATTACAGATTTCCGAAGAGGCAATCTCCGAATATTACAGGAAATACATTGCTGTGCCTAAAGCGCGGCGCGAGGTGCAGGTGGCTCAGATTTTTCTGGCGCTACCCGATGAACCAACACCGGAGTTGCTAGATGAAGTGCGCAATAAAGCGCGCAATATCCACAGTCAGCTTGGCAAAGGGAAAGATTTCACCCAGTTGGTGGCGATCTATTCAGAATCTCCAGACCGTCAGCAGCAGGGTGTGATGGGCTGGTTTATGGAGGGGGGTATTAGTCAGCGTTTTGCACCTATTCTGGATTTGCCGGTGAATGGATTGACCGACCCGATTCGCTCACCTTCCGGTTTTCATATTATTAAAGCGGTGAGCGAACGTTGGAAGGAGCCGGAGATTCTTGGTGCAAGTCATGATGAAGTGCATGCGCGCCACATTTTGTTGAAAATTCCAAGCTCTGCTGATGAAGCTACGCGCAAGAAAATTTACCAGCGTGCGGAATCTATCTCAGAGGATATGCAGGGTGCTACGGATGAAGCGTTTGCAATACGTGCCAAAGAAGCATCGCAGGGCCCGAGTGCCAGTAATGGTGGTGATTTGGGTTGGTTTAAGAAAGGAGCCATGTTGCCTGTGTTTGAAAAAAGTGCATTTGCAATGCAGGCTGGTCAAACCAGCGCTGTCGTCGAATCTAAGTTTGGCTTGCACATTATTCGCGTTGTCGCCAAACGCCATATTGACCCCAACTCTCTGGAAGTGAATCACGATAAAATTCAACAGATACTGAGTAATGTGGCCTTGCAGGATCAGCTGCCCCGTTGGATTGCTGGCCTAAGAGCTGATGCGACGATCACTTATAATAGGTGCCCATCAATCAGCGCTGATTTGCCTGCGATTGACTTGGGTGATGAAGATGCTGCTCAGATGATATCGCGGCTTGAGCTTGCGTTGAAAGCTGCTTTAGAAGTATGGCGTAAGGCATGGGTGAATCAGGATCTTAAAACATATTTTGCAGCCTATTCGCCAGCATTTAAACCCGGAAAAACATATGCGGGCATCGATGCATGGAAGGCCTCCAGACGCAGTCTTATTACCAATAAACAACATATTCAAATCGATATTCAAAATCTTAAGATTACCCACCTTGAAGAGAACCATGCGCGTCTCGAATTTTCTCAGCATTATCAAGCCGATGGTTTTAGCAAAAACGACACCAAGTTGCTGTTGATGAAACAGTCTGAATCCGGTTGGCACATTATCCGGGAAATGACTGCCATCCCGAAATAAGGCCACGACTATGCATGCGATTGTGATCACCGCAGGTGAGCCTGCGGGTATTGGACCGGATTGTATTATTCGTGCTTTTGCCGATTGCCCTGAAGCATTTGAAGGCTGCGTGATTGCAGCGCCATTGCGTTGGTTGCAGCAACGGGCTGAGCAGATTCACATGACTTGTCAAATGCGTGAATTCAGTTGCTTGGCTGATGCCACTGAAGCTGCGCGTTTGGCCCCCACAGAGGCATTGTATTGCTGGAATCCTGTCCCAGATGCCGGGGGAGACGTGGTCGCTGGCCTTCCTTCCGAGCAGACGGCTTCTGAAGTGGTGGCTTGTATTGAAATGGCAGCGCAGGCTTGTTTGAGTGGTGAAGCTGCGGCGTTGGTGACCGGCCCGATTGAAAAAGCAGTGCTGCGCCGTAGCGGATTTAAATTCCCCGGTCACACTGAGTTTCTGGATGATTTGGCCATGTCATCAGAGTCTGGAAGTAATGGGCAAAGCAATTTTGTCATGATGTTAGCTTCTGAGCATGTGCGGGTTGCACTGCTGACCACGCATATGGCGATTCGTGATGTGCCGGATGCATTGGGTGTAGAAGAGACATTGAAATGTTTGCGTATTGTCGATCTGGATCTGCGCAGGCAGTTTGGTATTGATAAGCCGCGTCTGGCTCTGTGTGGCTTAAATCCTCATGCTGGTGAGCAGGGGCACTTTGGCCGTGAAGAGATTGAGATTCTGGCTCCTGCCGCTATGCAGGCGCAATCAGAAGGTGTTGATGTAACCGGCCCATTGCCTGCCGATACGATTTTCTCTGCAGCGGTCAGGCAACACTATGATGCTATCATCTGCTGTTATCACGATCAGGCTTTGATCCCATTGAAGGCCTTGAGTTTTGGTGAGGCGGTCAATGTGACATTGGGTCTGCCATTCATCCGCACCAGTGTTGATCATGGCACTGCACTTGACCGGGTCGGGGCGGACGACGTATCGTATTCGAGTCTGCATGCTGCCATGACGATGGCGCATCAGATGTGTGCTGCCAGTGCTGCACGTGAGGGCGCTAAGTAAGCAGGCTCGAATCATTGATAAAGGAGGTGGTTGTGCAGATCAGTCAGGTTAATCAGCTCGTCGGTGTACTATTGCTCGCCTCTCCTACGTTACTGGATCCCCGCTTTAAAGATGCTGTTGTGCTGGTCTGCCATCACGATGCTCACGGTTGCATGGGACTGGTGATTAATCGGCCACGCTCGATCAGTGTCTCTGATGTGCTGGTGGATTTGGACATTGGTCAGGATGAAAATCGCAGTGCTCATGATGAATCTGTGCAGCGGGTTTTTGATGGTGGCCCGGTTGATGATTTTCGCGGTTTTGTGCTGCACGATGGCTGGCATGTGTATGAATCGACTATGCAGGTCACCCCTGAATTACATTTGACCTCATCACGTGATGTGTTGGAAGCCTTGGGGCAGGGTGATGGGCCTGAGCATTATCTGCTTGTGCTTGGTTATGCCGGTTGGGAAGCAGGCCAATTGGAAAGTGAGCTTTCGAACAATGATTGGCTTATTGCACCCGCCAGCCATCAGATTGTGTTTCAGGAACCGCCAGAGGCGCGTTGGGATTTTGGCGCGCGCTGCATGGGTATTGACCGCCCACACTTATCAGATCAGGTCGGACACGCCTGATTTTTTCAGGCACCTTGCACCTAACCCGGATTATTCATAAATACTGCTGAGCCCTCGCTTGTTCCTTTGTTCTCAACAAATCCCTCGTCAGTCGTCCGTATGCACTGCTACGCTCTCATTCCTCGAAATCTGTTGAGAACAAACGCCCGGCGCGATCATCTCACCGATTCATGAATAATCCGGGCTGAGGGCTAGCCGTTGCCCTTAGAGAATCCAAAGCCAATTTGGCACTGTTGTTCTTCTGCCAATTGCCAGTTCACTGGTGATTGATTGTGTTCTTGTAGCCAGTGGTTGGTTTTGGAAAAGTGGCCTGAACCCAGAAAGCCGCGATGGGCTGAAAAAGGCGATGGGTGCGTGGTCTGCAGTACATGGTGGCGGCTTTGATCAATAATCGACCCCTTGTCCTGAGCCTGTTTTCCCCATAATAGAAAAACGATGTTCTGCCGATGTTCATTCAAAGCAGAAATAATGCTATCGGTGAATTGTTCCCATCCGTGTTTTTGATGTGAGCCTGCTTTACCTGCTTCAACGCTCAGCATGGCGTTAAGCAATAACACACCTTGATTTGCCCACTCTTCTAAACAGCCATGCGTAGGTGTGCTGAAGTCGATCTCCGGATCTCTGTCTAGCTCTTTGTAGATGTTGCGCAATGATGGCGGTATTTTCTGCCCATGTGGCACGGAGAAACTTAGCCCGTGTGCCTGACCGACGCCGTGATAAGGGTCTTGGCCAAGGATGACTACTTTCACATCGTTAAAATCTGTCTGCTCCAGTGCGGCATACCAGTGTGACCGGGCAGGGTAGATGGTTCTGTCCTGCTGTGATTCCAAAAAACGATATAGCTCCTGCATATAAGCTTTATCAAATTCAGCCCTCAGGTAAGGCGCCCATGATGCTGGAATGTCTTGCGCGTGATGAATGGACATGATCATAGATGTTTTCGGTAAAAATGTGAGGTCATTGATTCCAATTCGGGATCACCTGTAATAGTGAGGCCCAGTTGCTTCCGGGTGTAATCTGACCACCACAAACATTGTGATTAGCGCCAGTGACTGCGGCCAGCGTATTGGGAGAGCCCATTAGCGTGTGGCGAGCCAGCACGGCAAAGCAGATGGCTTCTACGGCCTGGGCAGGAATACCGACGGAATCAGTGGCGTGGACTGTAGTTGGAGCCAGCTTCTCCTGTAGCGCGTGCATCAGATGTTGGTTGCGTGCTCCACCACCACAAATTAGCACGGATGTTGGTGCATGCGAGGACGATTTTTTTGTCATCATGATGATGCTCTCTGCAATGGCATTGGCAGTGAAAGAGCAGGCAGTAGCCATGCGATCAGCATCTGAAATCCCGGGCCAGTCGATGATCTGTTGCACAACTTCATTACCGAACATTTCACGACCTGTTGATTTGGGTGGTGTGCGGGAAAGAAATGGATGTGCCATCAAAGTGTTCAGCAGTTTAGGAGATACCTGACCACTGGATGCGAGTTCTCCATTATGATCAAACTGTTTTTCACCATCGCTGATTTTAACCATCAGGGCATCCATGAGCATATTGCCGGGGCCGATATCGAAACCTGTCACATCTCCCTGATGATCTATCCATGTGAGATTGGCGATGCCACCGATATTGACGATGGCGGTATTATGTTGATCTGAAGCAAACAGTTGCTGGTGGGCGAATGGTACCAGCGGAGCACCTTCACCACCGGCGGCGATATCGCGGCTGCGGAAATCGGAGATGGTGGTGATGCCTGTACGTTCAGCCAGTGTCGAGGCACAGCCGATTTGCAGGGTAAATGGGAGATCCGCTTTGGGGCGGTGGCGAATGGTCTGGCCATGGCAGCCGATGGCTGCAATATCATCTGCATTGATGCCAGCTTGCTCTAAAGTGGTGAGGGCTGCATCGGCATAAGCCTGGCCAAGGGCACGATCGAGTTCACCCATGGCATCAATTTCATCATCTCCGGGAACCGCTAAACGCAAAATGCTTTGACGCAGAGTATCTGGCATGGGGAATTCACTGAAATGCACCAGTTCGGTGTTTTCTCCACAGCGCACAATGGCCACATCAATGCCGTCGGCAGAGGTGCCGGACATCATGCCGATCATCAGAGCTGCTGAAGAGTAGCTTGATGGTGTTATGGACATGGGTTGGGTTGCATGCGGTGAATGGCTTCGATCTCTTCTAAACATGCGTTAGTGAGTGTGGTGGTATGGCTGTCAATATTGCTGGCTAGTTGTTGCATATTGGTAGCGCCGATAATGGTACTGGTTACAAACGACTGTTGACGAATAAATGCGAGCGCCATTTGGGCCGGATCGAGTCTGTGCTTGTTGGCAATATCGATATAGGCAGCTGTGGCGCGATCTGCTTCAGCATTGCTGTAACGGGTATAGTGCTCAAACAGCGTGATGCGGGCATCCGCTGGTCTGTTGCCGTGCAGATATTTGCCGGATAGCACACCAAAAGCCAGTGGCGAATAGGCCAGTAGTCCCACTTGTTCACGACAGGAAATTTCAGCTAATCCAACCTCAAAAGAGCGGTTGAGCAAATTATACGGATTTTGAATGGAGGTAATGCGTGGCAATGATCTGCTTTCTGCCAGATGCAGATGTTGCATCGCCCCCCATGGCGTTTCATTGGAAATGCCGATATGGCGCACTTTACCGGCATCCACCAGCTCCTGCATGGCGTTTAAGGTCTCTTCAATCATATCGCATGATTCATCATCCTGGTGTTGATAACCGAGCTTGCCAAAGTAGTTGGTGTTGCGATCAGGCCAATGGGTTTGATAGAGGTCGATATAATCGGTCTGCAAACGGCGCAACGAACCTTCACAGGCGGCAATGATATTTTTGCGATCCAGTCGGGCGTTACCCTCGCGGATATGTGGGCACCAGCTGGTTGGGCCGCATACTTTGGAAGCGAGAATGATGTTGTTACGGTGGCCAGTCTGTTTAAACCATGCACCGATAATACTTTCGGTCTTACCGTAGGTTTCAGCTTTTGGGGGCACGGCATACAACTCGGCAGTATCGAAACAGTTGATGCCCCTATCATGGGCATAGTGCATCTGTTCAAAAGCCTGGGTCTGATTGTTTTGTTCTCCCCAGGTCATGCTGCCCAGGCAGATGGAGGAGACGTTCAAATTGGTGGTGCCGAGTTTGTTGTAGATCATCTGCTATCTGCGCACTTGCTGTCGCCAGCATTATAAATTGCGCCGCCATGCGTGGCATAGCGTTGCAGAACATCGATAGCTTGTGGGCGACAGATATCGGTTTGCACTGAGATGCCGCGCTGCTCAAGTGCGCTTTGCCAATCATCCATCTTGGGGCCTTCATCAAAACCAATCGCACGTGCATCTTCATCACGTGCTCCGCAGACCAGATGTTTGATGCCGGACCATGGAATCGCACCAAAACACATGGCACAAGGTTCGCAGCTGGTGACCAGCTCGAAACGTCGCGCCGGTTTCTGATTCAGGCAGGCAAGGTCAAACGTTGCCAGTTTCTGTTGAGCCATGCTGATAGCAAGCATTTCGGCATGTGCCATGGAGCAGTGTGAAGAGACCACCAGATTAATACCGACAGCGATCAACTGATGGGTCTCCATATCAAAGATGGCTGCACCAAAGGGGCCGCCTGTAGCATGTTCAATATTGCTTTTAGCCAGCGATATTGCGAACGCCATGCGTGCTTCAAGCGTTGCATAAGAGCTGTTGCAGCTGCCGGTTCGCTCACTCAGCCATGCGGGTATTGGGATATGAAGTGCATTGGGCATCATCATGGATGAACTACTGCGTAAGGCTGACATAGGTTGAAATGTTTAACCGCCAATCAGGCGGACGGCAATCCAGGCGATGCTACCTAATATGGCTATGAACGCAGCTAATCCTGCAAGCCACTCCACAGCCCATTGCATAATCGCCCAACTGGTTATCATGCCAACAACAGTTACTGTTGTGTTCAGACCGGAGTTGATGCGCCACGGTATATCCAGCACATAGGCAATAAACTCAGGCGTTAAAGCGCCAAGCATGGAGATAGCAACAATATTGGCAAAGATGACTGCCTTCATCCATTCTATCCTGTCCTTGTTGCGGTCACGGTCAGCAAGGAAATAGGCTGCTACTGCAAACAGGAGGAAAAAGGCCATCCAAATTACTGATATAGTTTCAGAAGCGTGCAAATCATTCTCCTTGAATCTGTTGGGATAAGAGTGTGCTGCGACGTAGTATTGCAGTATGAGGGTTTCTAGTACACAGCCTACCTTATATTGGCGCATGCAGCGGGTCGAGAAGTTGTTAGCTGCCAGGCGTGCGAACGCAGGACATGCATGCTGCAACGGTAGGACGCATATTCGATCCGTTCTTTACGATAAGAGTTAGAGTGTTGAAAACTCAGAACTTCTTCAGATAATAGTGAGTACGCTTTCCGGCGGTCTGCCTACGGCTGCTCTGTCACCGTTGATGACGATGGGGCGTTCGATCATCATGGGGTAGGCCACCATCAAAGCGATAGCTTCGCTGCGAGACAGGCTTTTATCCTTGATATGGGCTTTAAACTCTTCTTCGCCTTTGCGCATGAGCTCAATCGGCTCTTTACCGAGCATGTTTAAGATGCGATTGAGCTCAGGCTCAGATGGTGGTGTGTTTAAATACTCGATGATTTCAGGCTGCACACCGTGCTCCTGCAACAGAGCTAGTGTTTGTCTGGATTTGGAGCAGCGTGGATTATGGTAAATAGTAACGGACATATTCATCTCCTGAGGTTTGTTCACTGTTTCAAGCAGAACTGTGCTAACGGGTTTGTAGCGTTAGACAAGTTGTAAGGCCGCATACTTTAACATCAAGCGCTTGGTGCCGGAACGGCGGAATTGTACGGTTACGCGCGCCGCATCTCCAGCACCTTCCAGGCAGAGAATGACACCTTCACCAAAACTTGGATGTGTAACATTTGAACCAATGTTGATACCACCCTCATCTGGTTGATGTTGAACAGGCACCGATACGGCATCCTGTTGATGTAAAATATCAAGACTCAGGTTTTTAATGAATCGACTGGGCAGTGGATAATGTGTTTCGCCGTAAAATCGACGTATGCGGGCCGATGTGAGCAGGACATGATCACGGGCACGCGTAATACCAACGTATAACAGGCGGCGCTCTTCAGCGATGCCGGATTCACCTTCATCAAGTGAACGCTGATGTGGCAAGAGTCCTTCTTCGACACCGGGCAACACCACACAGTCAAATTCCAAACCTTTGGCACGATGCAAGCTCATCATGCAGATTGAATCCACCTCTTCCTCTTCGGCATTATCATTGATGCCTTCAGAGCTTTGTAGCAGGGCCGCGCGATCCATAAACTCAATCGGTGTCAAATCCTGCAGCATTGATATTTCAATATAGTCTTGCAAGGTGCGTACGTTATCAATGCGTGCTGCCGCCTCTATCTCACCCATCGCATTGAGACTATCCAGGTAGCCGGAGGCATCCAAGATTCTGTTCAGGCCGCGATCAGCCGGACTGTGATCGTTCAGTGCATCGATTTCGCCCCGTATTTCAACGCATAACTGAGCCAGAGGCACAAGCTTTTTGGCTACGCCTTCAGCCTGACCTGTAGCTAACAGATCAAGCCATGCACAGGCCTGCATGCCGGATGCAGAGAGTTGTGCAAGCAGTTGCTCCTGTCCCTTGGCACCAATGCCACGTTTGGGTCTGTTGCAGACACGCATCAGTTGCAGGGTGTCACCACATCGGTTGAGCAGGGCCCAGTAGGCCAGCGCATCTTTGATCTCCATACGTTCGAAGAAACCCACACCACCAATAATACGATAAGGAATATTGGTTTCACGACAGACCTGCTCAAGCGGCAATGACTGGCGGTTGGAGCGATACAACACAGCGATTTCAGAGTTTTTGCACCCCAGCCTTTGCCATGCTTCGATCTGTTGCACTATCTTGCGTGCTTCATCGTATTCATCATTACATATTTTCCAGGCCGGTTTCTCACCGGCATCTTTGGTGGCCTTGAGTGTTTTTTCATGGCGGTCACTGTTCTCACGAATCACGGCATTCGCGAGAGAGAGAATATTGGCACTGGAGCGATAGTTCTCCTGCAGGCGATGCAGCGTTGCACCACTCCATAGACGTTCGAACTCGAGAATATGGCGTACGTCGGCACCGCGCCAACCGTAGATACTTTGGTCATCATCACCCACTACAGTCAGATTTCTATGTTCAGAGCACAAATGCATTAGCCATTCATGTTGAATCGGATTGGTATCCTGATATTCATCCACCAACACATGATCAAAGCGTACTCTCAGGGCCGTGGCGATATCGGGGTGATGCCGCATCAACAGTACGACATTCAAAATAAGATCAGAAAAATCCATGCGCTCATGGCGTTTCAGTTCATGCTGGTAGCTGGCATAGAGCTCAACCATATTAACCCCGTTCCAGCCATGTTCAGGGGTGTTTTCAGGTGTCAGGCCCGCATGTTTACAGTGTTCAATCCAGTTGATGAGGTAGGAGGGATGCAAACGGTCGGTGGCAATATTACGCGCTTTCAGAATACGTTTAATCAATGCCTTCTGGTCATCACTATCGATAATCTGAAATGCTAGCGGATAACCCAGAGCATCAGCATAACGGCGCAAAAAACGCAGCGATATGGCATGAAATGTACCGGAAACCACACCGCCACCATGATCACCAATCAACAGGCTCAAACGCTCTTTTAATTCAGCAGCTGATTTGTTGGTAAACGAGACCGCCAGAATACGATGTGGAGCGGTACCTGCTGCTGCGATGAGGTGGCCGATACGATACACAATGGTGCGTGTCTTGCCTGAACCTGCACCGGCAAGAATCAGTTGTGGGCCGTCACCAGCTTCGGCAGCTTGTCGTTGTGCAGGATTTAACATGTTCTGTTGGCCTCGATAACTGTTGGCACTATCTGTTGCTGCCTTCACCGTGTTTGACGATCATTTTGTGATATGTCGAGAAAATAGCATTTCTGGACAGCATGCCCAGCACTTTGCGGGGGTTATCATCGGCAACCACGGGCATCTGCTCAAATTCCTCATGATCCATAATACGAATGGCATCCAGCAGCGTGTCGGATTGAGAGATAACCTGCACAGATGTATTGGCCACTTCACTGGCTACAACTACCTGATCCAGCGTGGGATCTATAAGCCATTTTTGCAGATCGCCAAAGGTGACAATACCGACCAGCAGACCATCATCATCAACAACCTGGACACAGCCTTTGCCTGAACCGGTATAGACCTGTTTCAACTCTTTTAATCGGGCGTGTTTGGAGACTCTGGGTACGGCGCGCCAGGGTATTGTTTTAATCGACACCGAGCGCATCCACGATTGCTCCAGCCCCCAGTTGGCATCAATGCCACGCTCTTCGAGTACCTCGGTAAATACAGATGTACGGCCAAAGGAACGTGTTACCATGGTTGCTACACTGCAAGCAGCCATCAATGGTAACATAATGTGATAGTCAGCAGTCATCTCAAAGACAATTAGCATCACTGTCAGAGGAGCGTGCAGTGCTGCAGCCGTTAATGCGCCACAGGCAACCAGTGCGTAAGCACCGTAACTTTCCGAGTATGAGGGCGAAAAAGCATGTGCGATATCGCCAAACAGCGCCCCGACGGTCGCCCCCATAAACAGGGCCGGTCCGAATAGCCCCCCGGGGAAACCTCCTGCCGCGCTTAAAACGGTCGCCACTAATTTAGCAATCAGTACAACGGTAAGAAATATTGCCAGTGGCACTACAAAGCCGAGTATTTCAGGTTCAATGCGCTCCAATAGCATATCTTCAACAATGCCGTAACCGATCGACATCACTTGTGGTAGAATCAGGCCAAGTAAACCGATATGAAAACCAACGACGGCAGGCCGTAAACGACGATCTGGGATGATTTTTTCAAGCCATGCACGGGTTGGTTGCATGGATTTGATGAATACGGTGGCGACTAATCCGCAAATAGCTCCGATGACAAGGTAGGTTGGTATCTCCCAAATGCTGATGAGATGATATTCCGGTATGGTGAAAGCAGGGAAATTCCCCAATTCAGAGCGCGCAACTACAGTAGCCAATACAGATGCAATGACGATGGGGCTGAATGTGGCGATGGCGTAATCAGCAAGAATTACTTCAAGGGCAAACAGTACACCTGCGATTGGTGTGTTGAACGAAGCGGCGATACCAGCTGCGACACCGCAGCCGATTAAAATACGCAATTGTTGCTCGGAAAGGTTGAGGCGCTGGCCAATTTCCGAGGCAATTAATGCACCGAGTGCAACGGTTGGGCCTTCACGTCCAAGACTGACGCCGCCACCAATGGCCAAAGCTGTACCTACTGTTTCGGTGGCCAGTTGGCGCGGATGAACACGCGCTTTGCGTTCCACCATGTCGGCCAATACACCGGATACGCCACGCAATTCTCCGCCGGGTAAAAAACGAACAGTAATCCATCCCACCAACAAACCGGTAACGGTAGGGGCAATCAAATACATATACCATGGCAGGGTTTCAATGGCCTCTTCCCAGGTGCGTTCACCGGTCCAGAACAGGCTGACCCATTCGATCATAAAGCGCAGTAATAGCGCGGCATATCCAGAGAGAATGCCGACCACTACAGCCAGTATGACGATATACAGGGTGTCCTGCTCGCGTGACCATGCCAGGGCTCTTTTTTTGCTGTCGAGTAGTGTTTCCCACAATATCATTGTTGTTTGCCTAACTTTCCTGATGTTTGCCTGTTTCAGCTTGATCTGTACAGATTGTGCCGATGTTACGGTTTGTGACTCATGACGGCAATTTTAGCCTGTGTGCGAGGCATTCGATATGCAAATAAGATGCATTAAAGCTCTGTTCTATACGTGCAGTGAAGATAAATCAGGCGGTGAATTGATCAATTGTTCTAAGATAATATCGGCGACATGATCAAAGGGTGTGCGTTCGGGCATATGTGTATTGATGAATTGGTTGGCCAGATAACAGGCTCTGGCTAAAAATATCGGACTGTCGGGCAGGTGATGTTCGCCTACTGTTTCGCATAGCCCGTTAGGAAAACCCCATAAGCGCAATAGATGCATGCCTGCTTCTGCATGATTAACACCATAATATGCTTCTTCGGCTTTGATTAACGCATCTTCGTGCAGGTGACCTGTCTCATGTTCAAAGTAGGAGAAGTCCACACGCATACCAAGTGCAGCACGGCCAATGTCATGCAACAGACCTGCCATAAAAGCGGCTTCATGGGAGCCTAGCTTTTGTGCTGGATCGGCAGTTTTTGCTATACGCTCTGTGACAAGGGCAACGGCAAATGCATGTGACCAGAAAATGCGGATATTGGCCATACCGGTGGGTAAAATCATGCCATACATGAGTGACATGGCAGAGGCAATATGTACAGCTTCTTTGCTGCCTAGCCTGGCAATGGCTTTGGATAGTTCACTGATTGCCGTGTTGGAGGAGTTATAGGCGGGTGAATTGGCAAACTTGAGTATCATGACTGTGGTGGCTTGATCGCTACGAATAACATTGGCCAGATCTTCGGCGTTGGAATCAGGATCTTGCGCAACATGTTGGATTTTTACAAAACGATCCGGCAGAGAAGGAATATCTTCGCTGAACTGCAACAGCTCAAGGGTGGATTGTCGATCAAATGCGGAGGTGGTCATATTGTAAAGTAAGCAATCATCAGGCCAAGATGGTCATGCATATATCTAACGGGATAGATGCAGTGCAAAACTACTCATCGATTCATAGATTGGGAATACCACTACTGCGCCCAGTAGTATGTCCAAAAGCGGGGATGCTGCGAGCAGGGTTAATATTACCCAGCCATGTTTGAGATTGAAATAAGATGGGATGATGTGCCCCCAACGGCTGGATAACAGGCATTCCCCTGCCAAGAGACCGGGCAGTGGCAAGAGATGCAGACAGGCCATGCACAGGTTAAAAAACATCAATACTTTGGCCCACCAGTGATGTAGTGGAGGTAAACCAGATGGCAGAGAATGCGCCAGGCTCCAGCTGAACAACAAGAACCCCAACAGGCAAAGCAGACAATGTGCAATACATCGAAGCGTTGCTATTTTGACACCTGAAGCTAATGGCTTTGGCAGGGCAATAATAATGCCACGATGAAAAGCCAGAGAAGCTAACAAGGGTAACCATGTGCCGCGCCATAAAATGGCGTAGAAGGGGTGGGGGATGGGGGTTTTGCTAAAGCGCGATTCAAGCAGCACGACTAGCGTGAGTGAAATAAGCACTGGTAGACTGTAGAGAATCAGCTGCCGCAGCACAATATTTAGCCATTCATCCATGGTTGAATTCAATTCCAGTTTTCATCATGTGACATCATTCATTTTATGTTCAAATACACAAGCGGCAATGGATGCCATCAATTTGAATGACCACTCAAGGGGATGGGATA
>CAYZJL010000013.1:0-20916 GCA_964478615.1 uncultured Zetaproteobacteria bacterium | reverse complement strand
TTGTGTTGGTTGTGTATTAGTAGTAGTATTAGTGCTATTTCTGTCGTTTTTGTTTCTTGTTTTCTAGTATTGCTATTATTTTATGTTGTTCGTTTTTTTTTTTTATGTTTATTGTTCTGTGTCTGTGGAAAATAATGTCTTTTTTTTTTTTTTTTTTTTTCAAGCAGAAGACGGCATACGAAAGTCGCCTTAGTCTCGTGGGCTCGGGATGTGTAGAAGAGACAGCATCACAACATTAGTAATGCTTCATCTTATCGACTTAATAGCTATTCAGATTAGGCTTTATTTTTTCGCACATCCCGCTACAATGCGCGACCGTTTTAGCAAGCCTTTTGCCTGCCAGAACTTCTGGAGGATTTGATGATCAAACTGTATTCTGATGCCCATTGCCCAAACTCGCATCGTACCCGTATTGTTTTGGCAGAAAAAGAGTTGCCAGTCGAAACGACAGAATTAGAAGCAAATAATCTCCCTGCAGATTTCATGAAGATCAACCCATATGGTAAACTACCTACCGTGATTGACCGCGATATCGTATTTTTCGAATCAGCAGTTGTAAATGAATACTTGGATGAGCGTTACCCACACCCACCATTGAAGCCAGGTTCACCGGCTGAGCGTGCTC
This sequence comes from uncultured Zetaproteobacteria bacterium, assembly GCA_964478615.1. GTDB lineage: Bacteria > Pseudomonadota > Zetaproteobacteria > Mariprofundales > Mariprofundaceae > Mariprofundus. The sequence continues at coordinate 20,291 of CAYZJL010000013.1, read as the reverse complement.
AGATGCGTTTGGCGGTCTTGCAGTTAGAGCGAGAACTCTACCCGCTCTATACGGACACTCAGAATAGCCGCAAGAAAAAAGATGCCGTCGCAAAAATCAAAGTCTACCTTACCTCTTTAGATCTGTACCTTGCTCGCCAGGAGTTTTTCATTGGCGAACAGTACACACTGGCTGATATAACACTGGCTCCTATTTTATGGCGTCTGCCATCTATCGGCATTGATACAGCGCCCTGGAACAACCTTGAAGCTTATATGGATCGCTTGTTTGAGCGCCCTGCATTTGAGCGTTCCATGTCTGATATTGAGCAGATGTTACGAGATTATTAATCGACACCCCCACGAGTTCGTTATTATAGTGTGATCTTGATCACGGTAGTGCGCATTCAAATGACTTACCCTTCTGCAAAATTGTAATCATAAGGTATCAACACCATGTTTGATGTATTGCATCAGGATCATCCCGAAAGAGAAGAGGCCATAAGGTTCGTTTCTGAGACCTTTAAAAACGCCTATGATGCTGATATCCAGATTTTCATGCCCAATATGATGCGTGTGCGTAACAAACAACTGCAATACAAATCAGTCATGGGTTATCGCGATGCGTCCAAAGAATGCCTGTATCTTGAACACTATCTGGATGATCCCATTGAACAATCCATTTCCCGTTATCTGGGTTACTCGGTTAAACGCTCGGAAATTGTTGAAGTCGGCAATCTTGCCGATGCTTCACCCGGTGATGCGCGCATGGCCATTATTGGTGCAACATCTTACTTTTATAATGCAGGTTATCGCTGGGTGGTCTTCACCGGTGTCCGACGACTGCGCAATGCATTTTTCAGGCTGGGTCTATCTCCCAAAGAGCTGATGGAAGCTGATCAACGTAGGCTACCTGAAAACGATATCAAACAATGGGGCAACTATTATTCCGGTGACCCTGTCGTATGCTTTGGTTCACTTGAAGATGGTCACCGCAATCTGCAAGAACTATGGGAAAGCATGCGTGACACCTGGGCCATGGCAGAACAAGCTGGTGAAAACGAAGCCAGCATAAGAAACCAGGCATGAACCAGATCAACATAGCTATAACTGATCATGCACAACAGATGCCTGATGCAATCGCCATAGAAAACAAACATATTTCACTGACATATGCAGATTTAAACCAGAAAATAAACATCCTTGTAAATGATCTGGGCAGACATCATCTGCATTCAGTGGCCCTGTTAGCTGACAATGGGCCGGCCTGGTGCATCGCTGATCTGGCCTGCCTGCAAGCAGAACTGATGTTAGTGCCTATCCCGCATTTTTTCTCAGCCCGGCAAGTAGCACATCTCATTAACAGCGCTGGCATTGATGCTATTCTGACCCAACAAGCCGAACCTCTGCAGCAGCTACTTACTGCATTGGGTGTCGATCACGATGTAGCTGCATCACTATCCATCGCGGGACAATCATTAGAGCTGATTCGTTTGCACCTGCCAAAAACTCAGCGTCCCGATGCATGTGCAAAAGTCACCTTCACATCAGGCTCAACGGGTGAAGCAAAGGGTGTATGTTTGCAAGCTGATGTGATGCACACCGTGTCGCACGCGTTAGCGCAGATAACTGGCGCCAACAGCAATGACAGACACCTCGCCCTGCTACCCTATGCAACCTTGCTGGAAAACATCGGCGGTATTTATGCCCCGCTACTCAGCGGTGCCACGATTGTATCTCCATCATTGGCAGATGTTGGACTCAGTGGCTCCAGCACTCTTGATGTGCAACGTTTTGTCAGCATGCTGGTAGCATCACAAGCCACCACCTGCATTATGATCCCGCAAATGTTGCATGCTCTGGTTGTAGCTATTGAGGCAGGCGCACCGCAACCACACACACTGCGTTTTATTGCTGTTGGCGGCGCACCAGTCTCTGCACAGCTATTACAGCGCGCTGATGCACTCGGTTTACCTGTCTACGAAGGCTATGGTCTATCTGAAGCATCCAGTGTGGTGGCTGTAAATAGTCCCCTGCACCACAAACCCGGCAGTGTTGGCAAAGTGTTACCGCATGCCGAAGTGCGTTTCGCTGATGATGGTGAAATTCTCGTCAAGGGTGGCCTGTTTTCCGGTTATTTGAATGATACCCCTTTCACCAGTGCATATTGGCCGACCGGTGACATCGGACATATTGATGATGAAGGTTTCCTCTATCTAAGTGGGCGCAAAAAACATATTTTCATTACTGCGTTTGGTCGCAATGTTTCACCGGAATGGGTAGAGCGAGAACTGACCATGGAACCGGTCATTGCGCAGTGCTGCCTGTTCGGTGAAGCACGCCCGTTTAATGTTGCTATTATTGTTGCCCGTAATCTTGGTGACATGAAAGTAACAGCCCAAATGGTTCAACAGGCTGTTGATGCAGCCAACAGACAATTGCCCGATTATGCATCAATTTCTGCGTGGATATTGGCCGATGAAGCATTTAGTATCGCCAACGGCTTATGGACAGGGACAGGCCGAGCAAGACGCCAACATATTTTTAAACAGTATGAACAACAGATAGCACAACTGTACACACAAGTATGAAATCGGGAGAGATGAATGGCTTTTTATGATGAGTTGGTCGCGGCAACAGAAGATGCGCGCAATGATCTGTTATCCATTCCTTTTATTCAGATGGGAAGCGCCGGACAATTAAGCATGGAAAGCTACACTGCATTCCTGACCGAGGCTTATCATCACGTTAAACATACCACACCGCTATTGATGACAACCGGTGGTCGCCTGCCAGCAAGGCTCGAATGGTTGCGTGAAGCTGTTGGTGAATACATCGAAGAGGAGATGGGGCACCAGGAGTGGATACTTAACGATATTGAAGCTTGTGGAGTCGATAAAGAGGCCGTACGCAGTGATCAACCTTCTGCTGCTACTGAACTGATGGTCGCTTATGCTTATGACACCGTTCACCGCAATAATCCTGTCGGTTTTTTTGGTATGGTGCTGGTGCTCGAAGGGACCAGTGTGGCACTCGCGACCCACGCCGCAAGCAATATTCAGCAAACCCTGGGGTTGCCGAAAGAGGCCTTCTCTTATCTGAATTCACATGGATCGCTTGATGTAGGGCATGTCGAATTTTACGAAAAACTGATGAATCGCTTGGACAATGATGATGATAAGCAGGCTGTCATTCACTGCGCACGCATGATTTATAGGTTGTATGGCGATATATTTCGCGCTCTACCGATAATTGCGCTGGAGGGGTGATGGAAATCAAAGATAAACGTATCGTACTAACAGGTGCAGCTGGTGGCATGGGCTCAATATTGGCCAAAGAACTGGTTAAAAGTGGCGCTAATCTGGCCATGGTGGATGCCAACGCAGAAGCGCTTGATTCAGTGGCCTCAGCATTATCAGGTACACATGCCATTATTGGTGACCTCTCATCTACCTCTGGCTGTCGTTCAGTAGCCGATCAGTGTTTGGAAAAGCTCGGTGGTATTGATCTGCTCATTAATCTGGCTGGCATCAACAGTTTTGCAGCCTTTGAAGATGAAAGCCCGGAAAAAATAGAAACCATGTTACATGTAAACCTGCTGGCCCCCATGTGGTTATCACGTGCATTTCTTCCGCTGATGCTGGAAAACAATGCTGGCCGTATCGTTAATGTCGGCTCTATTTTCGGCTCTATTGGTTTTGCCTATTTCAGCGTCTATTCAGCCAGTAAGTTTGGCCTGCGTGGTTTTTCTGAGGCACTACGCCGTGAAGTGGCCGACACCAACATCAAAGTCACCTATATCGCCCCCCGTGCTGTAAAAACAGCGATGAATTCCGATGCGCTGATGCGCATGGGTGAAGCGACCAAGATGAACATGGATGCACCGGAAGATGTCGTGAATAAAATTATTGCTGCGATAAACAGTGACCGCAAAGATATCTATTTCGGTTTCCCGGAATCTTTCTTTGTCCGTCTCAATGTCCTGTTTCCACGCTTGGTGGACAGAGCACTGGCAGCACAAAATCGTATTGCACGCGCCTTTGCCAAAGGCGAAAAGTAAAATATCTTAGCAACTACGCATAGCAAGGAGTACAACAATGAAGATAACACAATGGATGATGACCATGATCACTGTGATGGGATTGCTAACGACAACAGTCTATGCCGGCGAAGTTGATGATACAGTTTTGGATCTGCAACATGCGTGGGCAACAGCCAATTACGTGACTGCAGATCAAGACAAAGAAGCAGCTTTTAAGGCATTGGTCGACAAAGCTGCAGCACTCAATGCCAAATTTCAGAATCGCGCTGAACCAAAAATATGGGAAGCGATTATCCGTGCCGGTTATGCCGGAGCTATGGGTGGTCTCTCATCCATGACTAACGCCATGCCACAGATGGAAAAGGGTCGCGATCTGTTGCTGGAAGCGGAAAAAATTGATGCCAATGCCTTGCACGGCTCCGTTTATACAACACTGGGCAGCTTCTACTATATGACACCAGGCTGGCCAATCGGTTTCGGTGATGATGATAAAGCACTGGAATATCTGACCAAGGCACATTCGATTGCACCGGATGACATGGATGCCAACTACTTTATGGCTGATTACTGGATGGAACAGCACAAGTACAAAAAAGCACTGCCTATACTGGAAAAAGTAATGGCCCTACCCGCAGTAGCTAATCGCCCGGTATATTCAGAAGGTCGCAAAGCAGAAGCCGCAAAACTGCTGGCTAAAGCGCAAAAAAAATTGCACATTAAAGTCGCCAAATAAACAGAACAATTATAGAGTCAGCCGATGAAATCCGCTGACACACGTTTCTGGTCATATCTGATCTGCTTGTGGCCACTGCTATTTATCTTTCTTCTCGGCCAGACCCTGATGCGATTAAACGGCAATGCGACTGATCTCGGGGTAACGACCACCCTATCTCTGATTGATTCTGGCATGTTTCTACTGTTCTTCGGTGGTGCGGCCTGGTGGACATTTATGCCGCTTAGAAAGTGTTTCCATCAGTGTGATGACCTTGAACAACATCGCGCTCTACTTGAGGCAGTGTTATCGGAATTCCCATGGCGTGCACTAAAGTCCTACTTCGTCGCAGGTTGGGTTTTCGCCCTCTACCTCATCATCATCATTCCATTGGTTGCGGTGATGAGTGATCACCTGCTCAGCTGGCGCATGTTTGTCACACTGGCACTAAATTTCTCCTTTGCTTCTGGTATTTTAGCCCCCGCACTTGCTGTAACACATTCGATTGTATATTCCACACAACTGCGTCTGAATATGTCACGACATGGCCTGTTTACCGGCCTGTTATCCGACAGCTATTCCCATAAACATATTACCGCATCCACACACAGGCCATGGCTGGTTTTTCTGGTCACTGGCCTTGTTCCAACGCTTATTTTAGCGTTTTATATCTGGTTAGCCCATGATGGTAATGAAGCAGAAGCAGGCTTCATTCTCTCTCAAGCCATCGTACTATTGACCATGTCGATAACGGCCAGTCTTGTGCTGGTTTGGCATATCTCGCAAACACTCAAAACAGTAACAACAACACTGGAAACAGGACTCGGTCATTTGGCTAGCGGTCACTTTGAAGGGCGCGTCCCCATTCTACTCGATGATGATTTTGGCGAATTGGCACGTGGTCTGAATACCGCCATGCACGGTCTACAGGAGCGCGAGGATCTGAAAGATTCTTTAGCTTTAGCATCAGAGATTCAACAAGGTCTGTTGCCTAAACATGAACCTGTTATCCCCTTTTATACGTTAAAGGGGTTCCAACAAACCTGTTATAGCGTTGGTGGCGACTATTACGATTATATCAAACTTGATGATGGACGCATCTGGCTGATAGTGGCGGATGTATCCGGCAAGGGTTATCCAGCCGCCCTGACCATGGCCAATCTGCAAGCCATGTTACGCGGTCTGGCAACAGTGAATTGGCCTATTGAAGAAGCTACAAACTATTTGAATGAAGCCTTGTGTGACACCTTAACAGCAGGTCGTTTTGTCACCCTGTTCATGGCCAAACTGCAACCGGAATCCCATTCGCTGGTCTGGGTAAATGCAGGTCATGTACCTCCACTACTGGTCAATAGTCCAGAATCCGGCGCATGCACGATCAACACATTAGAAGCCACTTCACCACCGCTTGGGCTGATTAAAAACATGCAGTATGAAGTGATCAGAACGGAATTTAACCCCGGTGATACACTGCTGGCTTATACCGATGGCGTGACCGAAACATCCGGCCGAATTGGCAAAGATATGTATGGTGAAGCCAGACTCAGAAAATGGCTCATGGCGCATGCCGATGAATCGGTAGATAAGCTGCCTCAGCAGTTACTTGAAACATTGAATGCATTTGGTCGTAATGACGAAGATGATGATTTAACACTATTGTGTGTTAAACGGGAGAAATAATGTCGAATTCCAACAGCGATAAGGTGCAACAACAGGCTCAGGAACAGAGAACTGAACGCGATTCCATGGGAGAGATGCAAGTGCCTGCCAGTGCCATGTATGGCGCATCCACTGCACGCGCTGTTGAGAATTTCCCTGTATCTGGCTTACGTTTCTCGCGTGAATTCATTAAAGCTGTTGCCCAAATCAAAATGGCCGCAGCTTCCGTGAATGCTGATCTAGGCAAACTTGAAAGCAGCAAATCTCAACTTATTCGTCAGGCTGCTCAGGAAGTTGCCCAAGGTGACTGGGATAGTGAGTTTGTACTCGATATTTTTCAGACCGGTTCTGGCACCTCTACCAATATGAATGCCAATGAGGTGATCGCTCACCGCTGTGCCCAGATCAATGTCGATGAACCGATCCATCCCAATGATCACGTTAATCAGGGGCAATCTTCAAACGATGTCATCCCTACTGCCATCCATCTCGCTGCCAGTGACCTGCTGGTGCATGAACTTATCCCTGCTGCCACGCACCTGCTTGAAGTATTAAAAGAAAAAGCTGCGGCTACCGAAGATGTCATCAAAATTGGCCGCACCCATCTGATGGATGCAACGCCGGTCACGCTCGGTCAGGAGATCTTCGGCTGGGTACGCCAGATTGAACTGGGTATTCAGCGCGTTGAATCCTGCCTGCCACGCATTACAGAGTTGGCGCAGGGAGGTACTGCCGTTGGCACGGGGCTAAACACACATCCAGAGTTTGGGGCGCGTATGGCTGTCACTTTATCAGATGCTTATGGCATTAAATTTAAAGAAGCAGAAAATCACTTCGAAGCCCAAGGCGCCCAAGATGCAGCAGTAGAGCTCTCCGGTCAGCTTAAAACAGTGGCGGTATCATTGATGAAAATCGCCAACGATGTGCGTCTGTTAAATATGGGGCCACGCTGTGGTCTGGGTGAAATCAGCGTGCCAGCAGTGCAGCCGGGCAGCTCTATCATGCCGGGTAAAGTCAATCCGGTGATTGCCGAATCCATGGCTCAGGTCTGCGCCCACGTCATGGGAAATGATGCGGCCATTAGCATCGGTGGTAGCACTGGTCTGCTTGAATTGAATGTAATGCTGCCGATGATGTCGCATAACCTGCTTGAATCAGAACGATTGCTCGCCAGTGCCATGAACATGTTTGCTGATAAATGTATTGCAGGTATCGAAGCCAACAAGGATCGTTGTGCCGAACAGATCGAATGGAGCATGAGCATGGTAACATCCTTAGCGCCTGTGATCGGTTATGACCGCGCCTCTCAAATCGCCAAACAAGCCGTAAGCGAAGGCAAAACCGTACGCCAGCTCTGCCTCGAAGAAGATGTGTTGCCAGCTGATGAACTGGATCGACTATTGGATCCAACATCCATGCTAGCTCCTAAATAATATCTCAATCGACGATAGCCAGAATCCTGCGATGACAGACTTCCCTCACCACGCCTTCCGCGAATATGATATTCGTGGCATTGCTGGCTCAGATATCACAGAAACCCTGGCCTACCAATTGGGTCAGGCTTTTGCTGCCATGTTACCCATAGGTGAAACGCGCCCGGTCATCGTTGGCCGTGATGTACGACTGTCCGGCCCTGCGTTACAAGCTGCATTGATACGCGGCCTCAATGATGCAGGTTTAAATGTGATGGATATTGGCATTGTACCAACGCCATTGGCCTATTTTGCAGTACATCAACGCAATGCTGCTGGCAGCGTACATGTCACCGCCAGTCACAACCCCAGTGCATACAACGGCTTTAAAATGATGATCGGCACATCCAGCCTGCATGGTGATGATATTCAGCGTTTAAAGACGCTGATGCAGCAAGAGCTTAACACGGACAAGACTAAGGGCAGCTGCATCCCCTTCTCAATCACAGACGAATATAACCAGTTCGTGGTGAATGATTGCCCTCTCGCGCGCCCTTTCAAAGTCGTGATTGATGCAGGCAATGGCCCATCCGGCATCATTGCCGCCCCGCTCTACCGCCAGTTAGGTTGTGAAGTGATTGAACTGTATTGTGAACCTGATGGACGTTTTCCCAACCATCACCCTGACCCCACCATTGCCGAAAACATGGTTGATCTGGCTGATACGGTGCGCCAGCACAAAGCTGATCTTGGTATCGCCTTTGATGGTGATGGTGACCGCATCGGTATAGTCGATGAACAGGGCACAATCATCTGGAGTGATATGTTGCTGTTATTACTATCGCGTCGTTTGTTACTGGAATATCCCGGTGCCACCATTATTTCTGAAATCAAAAGCTCACAGATGCTCTACAACGGCATTGAACAAGCCGGTGGCAAAGCGGTGATGTGGCGAACCGGCCATTCGTTAATCAAAGCAAAAATGAGAGAGACCGGTGCCCTGTTGGCTGGAGAGATGAGTGGCCACCTGTTTTTTGCAGATCGCTTTTTCGGTTTTGATGATGCCACTTATGCCGGTGCCCGCATTATGCAGATGTTGGCTGACACAGGTTGCACATTCTCAGAACTACTGGCTGATGTTCCAACTGTCGTGAGCACAGCGGAAATTCGCATTGCATGCAGTGATAAAGATAAGTTCGATATCGTTGATCAGGCCATCTCTCATTTCAAAACAGATGGCTATGACATTATCGATATTGATGGCATGCGTATCCGCTTTACAGATGGTTGGGGACTGTTGCGTGCTTCCAATACCCAGCCTGCACTGGTGATGCGCTTTGAAGCACCGGACAACAAACGACTGGATGAGATGCGCGCACTGATTGAATCATGGCTTCAGGCGCATCACATATTGACCCCACTCTGATTTCCCCACTATAGCGCGGCCTCACCCATGGATGGAAAATATCATGGGCATGTGTCGTGGAAATTCGTGTCTGTTCGTGGTTAACGCTTATTTCTACTGTATGTCTAAAGCAGCACTCCCGAACTTCCACGATAATTCATTTGAATTTACAGGTGAATTCCAGAGCGGAAACATATATATTCCGCCCCCTTTATATTTATACACAGGAGTACATCATGGCTTTAAACGTCTATTACGATAAAGACGCTGATCTTTCGATCATCAAGAGTAAAAAAGTAGCGATTATCGGTTACGGTTCACAGGGCCATGCGCATGCATGCAACCTGAACGATTCAGGTGTAGACGTCACTGTTGGCCTGCGCACTGGTTCTTCCTCTATTGCAAAAGCAGAAGCGCATGGCCTGAAAGTAAGCAATGTTGCTGAAGCTGTTGCAGGTGCAGACATCGTAATGGTACTGACACCTGATGAGTTTCAGTCTGTGTTGTATCATGATGAACTCGAACCCAACCTGAAACAGGGCGCAACGCTTGCCTTCGCACATGGCTTTGCCGTGCATTACAATCAAGTCACTGCCCGTGCCGATCTGAATGTGGTGATGATTGCGCCGAAAGCGCCGGGCCATACGGTGCGCTCGGAATTCGTCAAAGGCGGCGGTATCCCGGATCTGATCGCTATCCATCAGGATGCAACTGGCGATGCCAAAGCAATTTGTTTATCTTATGCCTCTGCCATCGGTGGTGGCCGTACCGGTATTATTGAAACCACATTCAAGGATGAAACTGAAACCGACCTGTTCGGCGAACAGACTGTGCTGTGCGGTGGTGCTGTTGAACTGGTGAAAGCTGGTTTCGAAACACTGACTGAAGCGGGTTACGCACCTGAGATGGCATACTTTGAATGCCTGCACGAGCTGAAATTGATTGTTGATTTGATGTACGAAGGTGGCATCGCCAACATGAACTACTCCATCTCTAACAATGCAGAATATGGTGAGTATGTAACCGGCCCTAAAATCATCAACGAAGAGTCTAAGAAAGCTATGCGCGAGTGTCTGAAAGATATTCAGTCCGGTGAATACGCCAAACAGTTCATTCTGGAAGGCGCTACCAACTACGCTTCAATGACAGCAGCACGTCGCAACAACGCTGCTCACCCCATCGAAGTGACCGGTGAAAAGCTGCGTGCAATGATGCCCTGGATCAACAAGATCGTAGATAAATCCAAAAACTGATCTGTCGAGGCATTCGTCCTCGACTCAATCAAAAGGGAGCCAGTCGGCTCCCTTTTTTTAGGTTCATCGCGGAAGTCCGGGATGGGCATAGGAGGAAAAGAGAGCTGTGACGTGATAGATAAGCTAGCCAGAAGGTGAATGGCGAAGCCAGAGGGCTCCCTTGGGGACGAATACACACGAATTTTCACGAATGACAAGATATTCATTGCTTTATTTTCATCGCTATGACAAACATCAACCATCTGGTAAATAGTAAAACTGGATAGTCTACGCCCCGGGCAAGACCTCACAAAATACACTGGTTATTATTCGTATGCATTCGTCCCCCAGGGGATATTCTGTACCTAATGGCTGGGTATTTTTATGCGTTCAATTCCTACACCACAGTTGCCATAAATTGACTCTAAATAGAACACACAATGTTACCCATCTTCTCTGTTAACAGCATGTTTTCGCGATAATCAATGGGTACAACAATCAAGCTGGGGCCGGACTCGGCGAAGGCTGTTTTAAGCGTGTCCTGAAGTTCGATACTCTTCTCCACCCGGTGACCCGACCAGCCGAACGATTCTGCCAGCAGCAGCCACTCAGGGTTTCCAAAGCTGAGGTCTGTGTGATGACCGAATTCATTCTGCTGTTTCCAGGCGATTAGCCCATAAGCATTATCCTCCCAGACCATGACCACGATATTGCTGTTTAAGCGTTTGGCCGTCTCCATCTCCTGCACATTCATCAGCCCTGTGGCTTTGTCCACAGGTCGAGAATACCGTCTGCGATATTTCAAATTGGATTTGTCTCTTGTGACGAAAAACGCCCCAGCTTGATGCAAGCCATATAGTCAGGTGAAAGCCACACAGCACCGGAAGGTGTGCCATCACTTGAGAGAAAAAAGTCTGCCTGTGTTCATGAGAAATCACCGTCCGTCGCCAAGGTTTGACGACAGGATGGGTGCAACCCCATGCTCGGTTCAAGTCGATTTCAACCAGAATGACTCATTTCTCCTTATATTATAACGCATTGGATGGGCTTTGATTCACAACGTTGGGACAGTAGTGATGAATCGCTATAAAATGGTGACCTTCCTACAGAGGACTTTCACCTCATTAGTTCATGCCCATGCTGGGCGTGCAGTGTGCTTTACTACACGTGAATAGAAGTAGCTATTATTATCAAGAGCAAAGCACCCATCAATAAAAAGAGCCTGCAAACAGATCTTTACAGGCCTTTCATAACTACAGAAAATGCTGAATAATCAGAGTATCCTGATCAATCATTACATGTGGATGATATGACCACGGTCAGGGCCGGTGGATAGCATAGTGATTGGGCATTCACATACCTCTTCAATGCGCTTAAGCAGCGCTTTTGCATTGTCTGGCAGCTGATCTAACGACGTTGCAGCGAATGTGTTTTCACTCCAACCCGGCAGGGTTTCGTAAACCGGGGTAATAGCTTCAAGCTTATTACAGCAGGCGGGAATGGATTCAAGAATCTCACCATTCAACGCATAACCGGTACATAGCTTCACCTCTTCCAAACCATCAAGTACATCCAGTTTGGTGATAGCAAGACCTGTCACACCATTGATACGAACAGCATGTTGAACGACAGGGCCATCAAACCAACCGGTACGACGTGGACGACCTGTGGTTGCACCAAACTCATGACCTTTTTCTGCCATGTGTTTACCGGCATTTTTGGTATCACACATGCCATCGGCATTGTACAGTTCAGTCGGGAACGGGCCTGCACCCACACGGGTGGTATAAGCTTTACAGATACCCAATACCGCATCGACCTGACCAGGGCCGACACCAAGCCCTGCAAGGGCAGCACCGGCAACAGTATTTGAAGATGTTACAAACGGATAGGTGCCGTGATCGACATCAAGCATTGAACCCTGAGCACCTTCATAAAGCACCTGATCACCGGCTTTGATTCTACGTTGTAGAATCAAAGGAACATCAGCAGATAGAGGCAATAGACGCTCTTTAGCCAGATTCAAAGCTTTATCAACATCGGCACGATCAACTGGCTTTGCATTCAGGTACTGAGTCAGCATAAAATTGACATATTCAAGATTTGCATCGATGCGAGCATCGAGATCATCGGCAACCAGATCAACCAAACGGATACCACGACGGGCTGTTTTATCTTCATAACATGGGCCAATACCCTTGCCTGTCGTACCAATCTTGCCATCACCTTTGGCCGCTTCACGCGCAGCATCAAGCGTACGATGATATGGCAGAATCAACTGGCAGCGCTCAGAGATCTTCAAACGATCCGCAACAGGAATATCGGCAGCCAATAACATATCCATCTCTTCAACCAGACGGAATGGATCAACCACAGTACCATTACCGATCAAGCAGAGTGTATCATCATGTAGAATACCGGATGGGATATGATTCAGCACTGTCTTCTGATCACCAATCACCAGTGTATGGCCAGCATTCGGGCCACCCTGAAAACGGGCTACAACATCCATATCAGGTGCAAGCAGATCTACGATCTTACCCTTACCTTCATCACCCCATTGAATTCCAATCGCAACTGTATTTGTCATATCAACCCCACAAACGTGAACCACGAAGGCACAAAAGTACAAAGGCGAGAAACATATCTAGCATGCTTTTCTTTGGACTCTGTGTCTCTGTGGTTACATAATCATCCTGCGTTAAGCAATGTCCATAAATCACATGAAAAGCCAGTCGCTGGCATATCACGCCCATGTGCCGACATCATGGCATCGTAACGACCACCATGCAGCACGGCATGCGCCACACCATCAGCAAAACCGGCAAACAGAATACCACTGTGATACAAAAAGCGTGGCATCACCGCAGCATCCGCATAGACACGCACATGTCCTTCCATCTTATCACCAACCTCTTCAACCAGAGCCAGCAACGCATTGGCAGCAGCATCAAAATCAGCATTAATACAACCAATATGCGCCCGCAACCACTGTTGATCGGCCACACCGGACACCATCTCAATCAACGCCTCTTCAGAAGCTTCAGACAGTGTTTGTGTTGCCAGCAGTTCAGCCAGATCATCAGGTGAACGACGGGAAATACGCTTTGTCCAGACATCCAGTGACAGATCAGACTCAGCCACCAGTGCTGTTAACAGTCCGATATGACCTACCTGCAAGACAGGTTTGTTTAACCCGGCAGCAAGCATGGTACGGGCCGCCAGATGCATCACTTCAATATCACCCGCACTGCCAGCAACACCCAGGCACTCCACCCCCGTCTGCCACTGCTGACGCGAACCACCGCGTACATCAGGACGCGCCAACATGACCGTACCTGAATAACAGAGTTTGAGCTCTTTCTCATGCTGCAGACGCGTTGCAGCAATGCGCGCAATCTGCGGTGTCATATCCGAACGAAGCGCTAACGAACCTGCACCGGCAGGATCAGAAAAGACAATCGTCTGATCGGCCAGAAAACGACCGGCTCCAGAGTTCATCGAATCAGGGCGCTCAAGAATCGGAGGGATCACCTCTTCATAACCCGCTGTTTCAAACAGGCCCAAAATACTGCCCTGCAAGCTGCGCAAAGCTTTCGCTTGCGCACCAAAAGCATCATTCAGACCGATAATAGGCTTATGCGTTGGCATTGATTATCTCCTGATTCAATTCATATCTCCTAATTCGGCATAACGCACCATCAACATATCAGGCAACGCTTCCAGCTGGTCAAGCACTTCCTGAGTCGGTGGTGTATCCACCTGAATCATGGCAACAGCATTGGCTGTATCTTCACGGCGTCCCAGTCTGAAATCACCAATATTGATACCCGCATCAGCCAACACAGCACCCATCGCAGCAATCATGCCCGGTTTATCTTCGTTTTGAATAACAATCAAATTACCCTCTGGCGCCATCTCCACTTCACAGGTATCAAAACTGACAAAACGCGGACGTGAGTCATCAAACAGGGTGCCTGAGACAGAACGCACACCCTCATCCCCCTCTACTTCCAGGGTCATCAGTGTAGAGAAATGATCCGGTGTTTCACAGGCGAATTCTGACAATTCAATACCACGATCCTTGGCCAGCATACCCGCATTAACCGCATTCACATCTTCCATGCTGTGCGACAACAGTCCCTGCAACATCGTATTGATCAATGGTTTACGATTAATCTGTGAAGCACTGCCTTCAAAACAGATCTTTACACGCGAATAACCCGGCTTCATGGTCTGGCCGATAAAACGGCCCATACGCTCCGCCAGCAACAAGTAAGGCGCCAGCAAGCGCTGCTCCTCTTCCGACAGTGACGGTACATTCACTGCATTCGATACGGTACCTGTAAGCAGGTAATCAGACATCTGCTCAGCCACCTGCACAGCCACATTTTCCTGTGCTTCATCAGTTGATGCACCAATATGTGGAGTGAAACTGATATTATCCAATTCAAACAAACGATTCTCGCGCGCTGGCTCGCTGGCAAACACATCCAGTGCCGCAGCCCTTAAATGACCGGATTCACAGGCTGCATAGAGCGCATCTTCATCCACGATACCACCACGGGCACAGTTAACGATGATCGAGCCTTTTTTCATACGTCCGATAATATCTGCATCAACCAGATTACGGGTCACATCCAGCAATGGCACATGAATGGTCAACACATCCACTGTTTCAGCCAGTTCTGCTACGGTTTCGACTTTTTTCACACCCATCGCACCAGCACGTTCATCAGAGATAAACGGGTCATAGACATACACAGACATGTGCAATCCCTTCAGGCGATCACAAACTATAGCTCCAATATTACCGGCACCAATCACACCGGCCTTTTTACCAGTGAGTTCCATGCCCATGAAACGGGACTTTTCCCACAAACCATTACGGGTAGATTCTGATGCCTGAGGAATCATGCGTGCCGCTGCTACAATGTGAGCTACTGCCAACTCAGCAGTGGTGATCGTATTCCCAAAAGGTGTATTCATCACCACAATACCGCGACGAGAACACCCTTCTACATCCACATTATCCACACCGATGCCAGCTCGCCCAATCACTTTCACACGCTTGGCAGCGCTTAGAAGCTCACCCTTTAATGTTGTAGAAGAACGTACTGCAATCGCATCATAATCGGCAACGATAGCCAGCTTCTCCGCATCGGAGAGACCGGGTTTGTAATCCACGTCAATGCCGCGCAGCTTGAATACTTCAATCGCACGCGATGACATCTTATCTGCAATCCACACTTTAGGCATTAAGCCCCCCTTCAACACAACAGTTGTTCACCACTGAAAAAACCAATAACGAAAAAAACATAGTTTAATCACCGAGGAACGCCAGCAAAGAAACTTACACTCTTGTGAAGTGCGAGGGCACTCTATAGCGGCACGCAGGAGGGTCAACTTCGCCCACCATTCGCGTAAAAAAACGCCTTGCATGAATGCCAAAAAAAACGTGGGCCACAATGGACCCACGCAGATTTAATCAGTATAGAGAAGTGTTAGAATTAAGCCTGACACTCAGCGCGATACAAACATGGTGTAACATCACAGTTTTCGATACGACCGAAACAATCAGTGTTGCCTTCAGCAATTTGAATAGCGTGGATCAGATCAGTTTTACGCAGCTTAGCAGCACCTTTCAGGTTAAGAGTTGTAGCTTTTTCAAGCAATGCTTTCTTGGTGATTTTCTTTGTACTCATGGTGTTTTTTCCCTTGAATGTTATTATTTAATTATATTAATTGCGGCGCATATTAACGCTCAACATCCTAAGGGCAAGAAATCAAAACAGAAATTGCTTTGGCACTGTGTCTTTTCCCCACAGTCGGGTCATCAATGGTTCCACTTGCTGCACATCACCACTACTCCAAAAATCAATCGAAGGCATTTCCTGACACGATAATGCTAGACTCTCTTTTAGCATAAGCTGACGTTTGAGTTCCAGGGCTATGGCATCACCGGTATCTACAATTAAGATATCATCACCAACGATCTCTCTAATCAACATTGAGACAAAGGGATAATGTGTGCAACCCAACACCAGCGTATCAATACCCTGCTGCATCAGAGGCTTTAAATACTGCTGCAACAGCGTGCGGGTCAAAGCAGCCCCCAGATCCCCTTTTTCAATCTGCTCAACCAGGCCGGGACATGGCTGCACAATCAGTCTCGCGCCCAGGCTATGGCGCTGCTTTAGACGTTTAAACTTATCGCTCGCAACAGTCCCACTGGTAGCAAGAACACCGACAATGCCCGATTGACTACCAAGCACTGCGGGTTTAATCGCGGGCTCCATACCAATGACAGGCATATCATACACTGACCTGAGATGATGCACAGCCACGGCCGTAGCTGTATTGCAGGCCACCACGATGGCTTTACAATCTTGCTCTGCAAAAAAAGCAGCAATCGACATACAGCGCTCTTTCACCAGCTGATTCGATTTACAGCCATACGGCATGAAGGCGGAGTCCGCCACGTAACAGAGTCGCTCATTCGGTAAACGTTCACGAATCTGGGTCAGGATCGATAATCCACCCACACCTGAATCAAACACACCAATAATTTTCTCGTCTGACTTCATTCAATCCTCGGCTCTAATCTGTGCGCAAGCTAACAACAAAGTGAAATAATAAGAACGCAGGGAAAACAGCTCACTTGAAGAGCTCCATACTTTGGGCAGAGTGCTTGCATGAAAAAAAGCGACGATGATCCTCATAGCTGGTTAAATGAACACGGTGATTACCTGTATCGTTTTGCCATGTCCCGTCTGCACAACGAAGAGCTTGCTGCTGATATGTTGCAAGAAACACTACTGGCTGGCTGGAAAGGTTTTGATAAGTTTGCCGGGCAATCCACAATACGCACCTGGTTGGTTGGCATTTTAAAACATAAGATCATCGATCATATTCGTCGTGAAATTCGCGGTCGCAACCTTAACGAAGCCATTGAGAACGACCCCACCTCAGCCTATTTTAATGCCAATGGCAGCTGGAGTGAAGCGCCCAACGCATGGAAAGCGAACCCTGAGGATCTCTTCAGCAATGAACAGTTCAATACAACCCTGCACTCCTGCATCGACAAGCTACCGGAAAAGCAGCAAATTGTGTTCCGCATGCGCGATATAACCGGTGAAGATACCGCAACTGTATGTAAGAGATGCGATATTACATCGACCCACCTTCACGTGCTACTGCACAGAGCACGCCTTGCTTTACGCACATGTTTAAATATCCACTGGTTTGGACGAGGAAACACAAAATGAAACACGCCTGTAAAGAGATCTCCCTGCTGGCATCCGATAGCCTTGACCGGCCGCTTTCCCTGTTTGAACGGCTAAAGTTCAAACTGCACCTCTCCATGTGCGGCCATTGCCGGAATTTTGACCATAACATGAAATTCATCCATAAAATCACTGAAATGATTCATACAAGTGATTACGGTCATGCCCGCTTATCCAACAAACAACGCCAGCAACTGCACGATAGCCTTAACGCAATAGAAAAATAACAGGCAAATATTATTCAGCCAGCAATAGCTTAGCGCCAAATAACTATCCACAAGCAGCTATCAGTTATTGGCTGGTAACATGGTACTCCAGACATGAAAGCCCTGCGTACCACCACTCACCTG
Organism: uncultured Zetaproteobacteria bacterium; assembly: GCA_964478615.1. GTDB lineage: Bacteria > Pseudomonadota > Zetaproteobacteria > Mariprofundales > Mariprofundaceae > Mariprofundus. The sequence continues at coordinate 2,215 of CAYZJL010000013.1, read as the reverse complement.
ATGATCAGCACGCGCCTGTTTATCCACTTTACGATCCGAATGAAAATATATTCTGCCATTTTTAGCAAATGCAGGCGCACCATCTTTTGCTTTGTTCGCGGTCAATCGCGTGAGGTTTCGTCCATCATAACTGATCATCCAGACATCCCAGTTACCCCTGTTACTATGACGCATATCCGCATCACCGCGATTGGACGTAAACGCCACCCATTTACCATCAGGGCTCCAGGTTGGCTGCACATCAACAGAACGCCCTTCCGTCAACTGAACCAGATCGGAACCATCTACGTTCATCATAAACAGATGCCAACTGCGCCCTGCCTGCATTGAGAAGACCAGGTGCTTACCATCGGCTGACAGTGATGGGTTCACACCCGATGTAAGCTCTTCCTCTACCCCTGCGGGGCTAATTTCAACCAAATGCGGCTGTTTGCCATGCATTTTCCAATTATCAAACACCAGTTTGATTTTTTTCGTCTGTATATGTGTCGGCACCATACGGCGAGAAGGAGCAAGCAAACGCACTGCAATAATAGTGCCATCCTCCAACACGATAGGATCTCTCAATTCACCATCCAGACGACCGTGCAGACGTTTGATCACACCACCTTCAACCGGCTTCTGCCAAAGGCCAAGACTATCAGCACGTTGCGACAAAAATGTCACCTTGTCATCACCAGACCACGCAATCGAATCCAACACCTGGGCATCATGATCAACGACAACATTGATAGGGTCACCATTTTCCACCAGCCTGCGTGTAATCATATGCTGGTGCTTTTTGGTGGACACTGTCAAAAAATACTTCCCGTCAGGCGAAACCTTGGGAAACATCTCGTTTTCCTTGTTTTCAAGTGTCATTAATTCAGCGCCATCAAGCTCAACCTGCGTTTTCGCACTCTTTTGTGAACCTGCAGCCGCCTCCAGCCAATTGAGAAAATCTTCCGCCTGAACTGAAGGTGTAAAGGACAAAAGCATTACAAGGATCGCTACCATTCGATGCATACCGAGCCCCCTTTATTTGAGTTTCAACTGCCAGATATTCCAGCTCGAAATCACCTTGGAGTGAGGCTGCTTAAGACTACGATTGGAATGAAACACAACAGTATTCTCATCCAGCCAGGCAGGACCACCATCAATAGCACGCCTGGCATTGGTCAATCGTGTGATCTTATAGCTTTTCAAATCCATCATATACAGTGATGTTTTGGTAACCGCCCCACCAGATGCACGATTGGATACAAACAATATTTTACTACCATCCGGGTTAAACTGAGGTTCCAAATCTGCAAACCTTGAATCAGTCAGTTGCACCAGCTCTTCACCATCAATGGTCTGCATCCACAGATCATAATTGCCGTTTGTTTCACGCACAAAAACCACATGCCTGCCATCCGGAGAAATAGTGCCATTAAAAGCATTTGGAATCATATTCAGCTGCGATGTCACGCGATTAAACACATACAGAACCGGTGCATCAAATTTATTCTTTTTACCCGATTCTGTGTTATTGTAACCTTGTTTGTAACGAAAGCTATCTGAGTCATAGGTACGCCATAACTGACCGCTCAACTCGTGGTGGGTGTTTTTTATGAATTCGGCCAACATGGTATTCTGACGCAACTTCTGCAAACTGCTATCAAAGCACCATACCTTACCATCCTGCGATGCATTCAGATGAAATGGAGCAACACTTCCAGAAAAGCTTCCCATATGACCAATGGCCGCATGGCTTTCACCATTACCCAGCCACATCCAGGCAGAGATCGGCCCCGATCGGTTACTCACATAACCCACCGAGCCATCATTCACAGCCACACCAAAGCGAATAGCTTCACGCAATACCATGGTTTTCATCACACGCGATGCAGATGCAGGCGAATGTTTTGAAACACGTTCCACACGGTATGTATCACCATCACCTGTACTAAATACCAAAAAGTCACCCGCCACTGAAGGGTAGGTACTATCCACACCTTTTTTAACAATCAGTGGTGACACGGAATAGAGCGGAGACTGAGCTTCTCTATGCAGTCCAGATGCAACCCCACTCTGCGCTGATAACAATAATAGTGGTAACGCTGCCCATAACAGTTTCATTTTCATACGCACTCCTGCAACTGGAATTTGATTCAAAAATGACGCCACTCTAGCGCATAAAATGCATGTTGTTTGTGATGCAGGTCACCAAGAAATAATTTAACCTGTATATATC
>CAYZJL010000012.1:0-21042 GCA_964478615.1 uncultured Zetaproteobacteria bacterium | reverse complement strand
GTAAAAAATTGCTAGCAGCCCTTCCTATATGGAAGTCCTGTACTTGACTGATGAAGCGAATTGAAATGCTCGTGATCCAAATAAGTCCAATGAAGTGTATAAACATCAGTATGTTAGAAGTTTGATCTGAGACAATCACCCTATAAAGGTGTTCAATAAAATTACTGAGGATCGATGCGGGCATGGACCAAATCAGGACTGCTCGGAAAGTCTCAGAGTTGGCGGTTCCTCCTAACAGCTTTCCTGTCCATACCAATAGCCAGGCATAGATAAAGATGTAAAATAAAATACCAACTGGAGCGAGAAGCACTGGAAGAATTGTGCTAAGTTCATTGTCTTCTGAAACCATCATTAATGCAGATGTCGCCAGAACAGCTATAAATATATTTGTCCACATCAAATGCGTAGGATCGTGCTCAATAATTTCTTTGATTAGCTCACGTGGGCGAATGCAGCTATCCACCCAAAGACTGACTATCGTCTTACCCATAAAATATCCCTCTCCATGTTCTTCATCTTTAGCGCAACACGCTAGGCATAAAAAACTTTCATTTCATCATCAATATTGATGATGAATCGCATATTTATTGCATGTAGAGTCTTGGCTTTGAATGTTATCAGGGGTGAAATAGCCTGAATAATTCATAAATTTGTCTTCAAACCAGATTGCGACCAGGTGTTTGCATAAATATGTGGTCCATTAGCCCAATTTCTGGAATGTAATCGGCCCAACATTTACATTCGAGTGTTTTTCCGCCAAATTCAGTTCTGCATTAATGGTTATTTACATTTTTTCTGTTGATCGTGCGAGGAACATTATCCCGATGGCTGGGTCAGGACTTATGGCGATAGATGGGTGGATTCAGACTCTTTTTGGTAGCGGTATGCAATAGAGTATTTCTGTGACCTGCACCAATATGTCCTTCACCGGGCAAGCAGAGGGAAGTTGCAGCTTGATCCGATCCTTGTATTGAACGATACGCACAGCAATTTTGAATAGCCTGGCGATAATCATTGATGCCTGGGCATGGGCGAGCTTTGTGCCTTTCAATGTTTCAGTACGCAGGGCATGCATGAGATTATAGGCGGCACAACTGGTAATCAGGCGCATGCAGTTAGCCAGAAAAGATGAGTCTGATGTTCGATCACAGGCCAGGTCGTTTTTGAGTTCCTTGATGTAGCGCTCTGCATTGCCACGGCTGCAATAGAGCTGTGTGTAGGCGACTTCAGGGGTGGGAAACTGCAGTGAGGTCACAATGAAACGGGGATTTTCTCCCAGTTCCATCATCTCGGCTTTCTGGATGATGCGGAAGGCTTGTGGCCATGATCCTGCAGCGTACTTAAATTCACCGAACAGGCGTGTATTACTGACTGGTTTACCCTGGCTGGGCATAGCGTTGGCGATCAGCCGTGCAAGGCACGGGCCTTATCCATCAATGGTTCGCCCCGCTGGTTGATAACCTTGTTGGCAGTCATGCCGAAAATGAAGTCCATGTTGCCGTCATCCAGGCTCAGCTGCATCAGTTCGGGATTGGAGAAGTGTCCGTCACCCCGGAGAATGATATGCGTACCCGGCCACTGCTGGCGTATGCGCATCAGAATACGCTTCATGATCATCGCATTCTCCTTGCCCGTTGGTCGTTTTCCTGGTCGTAAAATGGCTGTGATTAACTTGCCAGAGAGGCCATCGAAAATCGTCAGCGGCATGTAGCAGTGCTGTTGGTAATGGTGGTTGTAGAAAGAGAGCTCCTGCTGTCCATGGGTCGGGGCGTTGGTATGATCCATATTCACAATCAACACTTTTGGCGGGTAGCTTCAGTGCTGATGAAATGATCCACCAGCGCGAGCGTCATGCAGTATATATCCTTGCGGGTGGCTGCGCATTCTCCAGGCGCGAGAATGTTGACTGGCTGGCAAGGTGGTTGTCTTCATCCAGAGGTTTGCGACCCACAGCCAGTTTAAATGCCGGATCATGCCTGAGGCTGTTGGCATCGTTACCATCTTCATACAGGCAAGCTTGCTGATAAACCCGCTGCCTGATCAGATCGATGAGATAATGCTCAATATAAGATGCCTGACGGCGATCCTCGAATGCTGAGGCCAGACGCTGTGTCATCCCTGACTGACGGTCTACGCCAGCCAAAATCACTGCTCCAAAATCAGACGACATGGCTCCGCCATCAAAACTAGCACGAACGCTCATGCCAGAAACAGTGGCTAAACGGAGTTGTTTTGATGTAGCTTTTTTCATGGTGAACCTCGGTGGCTTGCTTCGTCCGAAGCATTGGTTGCGGAACCATCATGATATCAATGGGTTACGCGGGGTTCACTTCTTTTTATGAATAATGAGGGCTGATATGGCTTCCCCTGTCAACAACGCATGAAGCTATCCGGTTGGTGGCTTGCGGAGCTCAGGGTCACCCATTATTTGCCGATCTCTTTGATGTGGGGCTTTAGCCTGATAAATAGCGCCTATTTTATCTCAATGATCGGATGAAATTATTTAATGATGCATCATTATGCCACTGCGGGAGATGGTAACGATGCCAATTATAACCAGTATGAGTGCTGCGATGCGCATGGCATTGGTGCGTAGGGATGGGGTCATTTTGTGCAGTGCGGAAGGTGCGAGCATCATGGCAGGGGCTGTGCCGATGCCAAAGGCACACATCATCAACATCGCTTTGTAGGCGTCGCCTGAGGATAAGGCCAGCGACAGGGCGGCATAGACCAGACCGCAGGGCAGCAATCCATTGGCCAAACCAAGTGCGAACCAGCTTTTGGCGCGCGCTTGAGATGAAGCACGCTGCGCTAACTGAGCTAAGCCTGTTTTGCTGCTTGCCCAGGTGCTGAAGCGACGCAGTGGATCAGGTAACCAGCCAGCCAGATTCAGGGCGAAGATGATCATGAATGTACCGGCCAATATGGCCAGCGCGCGTTGCAGTAGATCGCCACCGAAGGTCGTGAGGGCAACACCAGTCAGGCCGACCAGCAGGCCGAGCAGCGTGTATGTGCTTATCCGGCCACATTGATAGATGAATAGGCCGGACCACCAAACTTTTGGCTGGCTCATGCTTACCGCTGTCACCAGTCCACCACACATGCCGATGCAGTGCAGGCTGCCCATAAAACCGAGCGAGAGCATCAGCAGCAGTGCTGATGGCAGTGTATCAATCATGTTTTGGTATCGTTTGTCGAGCTGTTTTGTGATGCGTTTGAGTTGTCTGTTGGAGAGGGGAGGTCATCATCATCAAGAATGCGGTGAGCGGGGCCTTCCATATCATCGTACTGACCATTTTTCACGGCCCAGAAAAACACCAGTACGCCGACCAGGCCAAGCACAATCATGCCCGGAATTAAACCATATATGACACTCATCATGACTCCTGAAAAAAGCGATGATAATCAGCCTTGGGGTGGGGGACAATAATCATGTTTTTTAATTGACAGAGAGAAATACTATTCTTAAAATGCATCGAAGATACACATTAAGGAGACAGACATGAAAAAGATTGTTTTAACGACTGCTGCATTGGCCATGATGATGGGTGGATTTGCTGTTGGAGAGGCTGTTGCTGGCGCGGAAAGCAAGTGTAAAGCATGCCATACTTTCAAGCAGGGCGGTAAACATAAAATGGGACCGAATCTGTTCGGTATTATGGGCAGCAAGGCTGGCACTGTCGAAGGTTATAAAAAATACGGTAAGTCATTAAAAGCAGGTGGCTGGGTTTGGGATGATGAAAATATGGCTGCTTGGGTTTGTAAATCAAAAGATTCCATCAAAAATTTGACGGGTGATGATCATGCTAAAACCAAGATGGGCAATCAAAAGAAATGTGGAGATAAGGCAGATGCGGTCGTTGCGTTCCTGAACACACTTAAATAAAGAACCGCTGCAAGATAGCTCCGGCGCCATTAATCTCCTCCCCTCCCAATGGCGTCGGGGTTTTTTTGTTTTATCTGAGTATCTACTGCTCAGCATAAGAGGGGGGGTATCACGGATTAGCGGGAAATATCAACTTATGGTAACTATTCGGCGTTACTCAATCATAAAAACACCCAGCTACGAATTTTCACGAATATAATCAGTTAACGTTTGTGAAGTTGTTGTCTCGGTACACACTCTCTAATTTTACTATTTACCTGGTGACGGATGTTTGTTATTGCGATAAAAATGAAACAGTGAATATCTTGTCATTCGTGAAAATTCGTGTGTATTCGTGGCTAGCTTATCGATCAGTCAAAGATGCCTTTTTATCGTATGCCCAAAGTAATGTTCCAGGGCTTTCGCGATGAATCTTTTTCTTATCCTATGATGCGATCAATCAGCTCTTTTATTACGCATATGCCGTCTGATAAGTATGGCATTGCCAATCACCAGTAACGAACTTAGAGGCATGGCGAGCGCTGCAAAGATAGGTGTTACCCCAGCGGCCATCGCTGCTGGCACGAGCAGGATATTATAACCCAGTGATAAGGTGAGATTTTGGCGGATTGTGTTGATCGACCTGCCTCCTAAATCAAGCACCCAGGGTATGCGATCCAATACATTACGCATCAAAACAATATCTGAACATTGCATTGAAACATCTGTGCCGCTGCCCATGGCGATGCTGATGTCGGCTTGTGCCAGTGCTGGCGCATCGTTGATACCGTCTCCGGCCATCAACACATGCTCGCCTTGTTGTTGCAGTGCCTTGATATGATTGGCTTTATCTTCAGGGAGCACATCAGCAATGACTTGAATCAATCCCGTAGTGTGCTGGCTTAAACGCTGATGCAGGTGATTGGCGGCATTTTTTGAGTCACCAGTAAGCAGGGTGATGCCTATGCCTCGTTGATCCAGGCTCTCAATCAATTCCAATGCACCACTGCGCAGTTGATCTTCAATGCGCAATAAACCCAGTAATATTCCATCGACAGCAATCAGTACAGGCACAGCCATGGCAGATTCGATGCGATGGCATATGGCCAAGATGTTGTCGGGGATAGTGATGTGGTGGGTTTGCATCAAATATTGATTGCCAACCATCACCTGTTGGCCGTTGATTGTGCCGGTCACCCCCATGCCGGCAAGGTGGTGGGAGTTCTCACAGGGTAGTATGGGTAGTGATGCGGCTTCAGCCGAGGCGCAGATGGCTGCAGCTAAAGGGTGTGAATGATGCTGCTCTAGTGCGCTGGCCCATTGCAATAAGCTGTTTGCCTCAATAGCTGTGATGGTGATCGTATCTGCAACATGCATGTTACCCGTGGTTAACGTGCCGGTTTTATCCAATACCACATGGGTGATTTTGGATAAGATTTCCAGCGCTTCACCGTGGCGGATCAATACCCCGTGTTTGGCGGCGAAACCTGTACTGACAGCAATGGCCATAGGGGTAGCTAAACCGAGAGCGCAGGGGCAGGTGATAATCAGCACAGCCGTGGCAGCCAATAAGGCCGTATTGAAATCCATCTGGATAGACCAATACAAAAAGGTTAACCCGGCTAAGATCAACGTAGTGGCTACAAACCAGGGCACAATGCGATCTGCCAAACGTTGAATGTGTGCTTTTGAGCCTTGTGCTGATTCTACCAGTTCGATGATACGTGCTAACATGGTATTGGAGCCGGTGGCGTTGATTTGCATGGTGAGCGGGTTCTCGGCGTTGATGGTACCGGCAGCAATAGAATCACCGATGTGCTTGTGAACTGCTTGCGGCTCTCCGCTCAGCATGGATTCATTGATGTGCGAAGCGCCTGCAATGATGATGCCATCGGCGGCGACTTTATCGCCCGGCTTGATACGCAGATGGTCGCCAATATTGAGTTTGCGAATAGCCACACGTTCTTCCGTACCACGTGTTGTTAAGCGTGTGGCCATGCGCGGTTGTAGTTCGAGTAATTGCAGGGTGGCAGATGATGCATTGCGGCGCGCCATGGCTTCAAGGTAACGACCGATCAGGATGATAAATAAAAAGGTCACGACGGTATCAAAATACACATGACTACCGTGTTGCAGCGTTTGCCAGAAAGAATATGTGAAGGTGGCCAATGCACCGATGCTGATGGGTAGATCCATGCTTAACTTGCCCTGTGTTAATCCTCTCCATGCCGACAACAGAATCGGGCCGCCGGAATACAACAGTACAGGCGTAGCGATAGCACAGCTAATCCAGTGGAAAAAATATTGAAACTCACTGCTGATACCCGAAAAGGCCCCTGCATAGAGGGCAATGGAAATCCACATGATATTCATGGCCGCAAAACCGGCGAAGCCTAAGCGAAACAATAGTGCTTGATTCTGCCGTTGTGTTACGCCTTCGATTTGATCGGCATTAAACGGAATCGCAGCATAACCCAATGCAGCAAGCCGTTGCATGATCTGTGTTAAGGAGACTTGATCGGGCTGCCATTGAATCAGTAGCCGATGATGTGCCAAATTCACCTCGGCCTTTTGGATGCCTTTCAACCCATGCAATGCCTTCTCGATCAGCCATATGCAAGCAGCACAATGGATACCTTCGACCATCAGTTTGGCCTTGTGAGAACCATCAGCCAGTGTTTCAACGCACTCCTGCTGTACTTCTTGCAGATCATATTGATCTATATCTGCGGGTGCATTTGGAGGTGGTGCGATGGTATTTTCGCGCTTTTTTAAGCGCCTATAAAAGCCGTCTAAGCCTGCCTCGTGAATGACCTGGCACACGCTGACACAACCGGCACAGCAGAATAGATGCTCATGACCATCCACATCACCATAACAAGCGGTCGAACCCTTTGCAGCAAGTCCACAGTGGAAGCAGGTGAGCTTAGCGCTGGACAAAGATGCGTTGGGCGGTGTCGAAATGGTGGTCACCGGCATCAATGCGGGCGATTAAATCCCAGTGGCCGGGCAAAGGGAAGGAGATTGGTGCTGTGAAAGTGCCTGCATCGGTGCGTTTGAGTTCAACAGTAAAATCATGGCTGGCATCGCTGGGACGATAGGCGCTCAATAATACGATGCCAGAACGTATAGGCTTACCTTCATGATCCATCACATACAAACGCGACGTGATGATTTCATTGCTTTTGATGCTGTTCGGTAACAGCAGTTGCAAACGCCATGCTGTGGATGCTGTTTTGTCACGCGCCTGTGCATCATGGAAATAATTTTTACCGCGTTCGTAATAATCTTGCACCACCAGATTGGGCGGAAAGATATAAGCATAAGTAATAAAGCAGGTATTGACGATAAGCGTTACGCCAACCACGGCGAGGATACCTTTTAACCATGGGTTTTTCAGATCTGCTTTGAGTTGGTCACTGATCATGATATTGCGTTATCTCCCTATGTTCCTGGCCCGATAAATACGGATTTCTTTTTGAGTATCATCTTATCTCCTGGGCTGATGTTCTCAAGAATAAAACGAATTTTTGTTCTTTCCTTTTTTAGATGAGCTGGTTTGGTACTCAAATATACGTGAAAAGGAATGGTTCCCTTAGCTTCCAGACGCACCAAATCGCCATCGGGCATTTTGATTTTGACATCGGTTAAACCGGTGACGCGCAGTTTAAACTGTAGCGCAGTTGGCGTTTTGTTGACCGCCTTGATGGTGTAGCGATTAAGAATACTACCATCGGACATTTGAATAAAGAGTGGTTGCCGTTCATGTACGATGGATAACTCAACTGGCGGAATATGGGTGAGGCCATAGAGGATGCCTGCGCTGGTCAAGAATAAAATGAGGCTGTATGCGATCACGCGTGGCCGTTTCAACAGAGGCGGGAGTGCGATGCCCTGCATCTCTTTTTGAGAGGCATAGCGGATGAGTCCGCGTGGACGATTCACTTTATCCATGATGCTGTCACAGGCATCAATGCACATGCCGCAAGTGATGCAGCCTTCGCTCATGCCCTCGCGAATATCCACACCCGTCGGGCAAACGGCAACACATAGCTTGCAATCAATACAGTCGCCATGCTGTGCGTTGTGTTTGGCATGTAATTTACCACGCGGTTCTCCACGCCCACTATCAAAGGTGGGTAATTCAGTATCTTTATCAATCATTGTACTTTGAATGCGCGCATAAGGACAAAGCCAGAAGCAGACTTGTTCACGCATGAAACCGGCAAAAATATAGGTGGTGGTAATGATCGTGGCCAAGCTCACCCACGCGACCAGTGGTGCGTCGAGGGTGAGATAGCTGTACCATAATGCATAGACATCGCTGAAGTAGGCAGTGAAACTCACTGCTGTAAGTATGGAAATGATTAACCAGAGACTGTGTTTAAATACTTTGAGTTGAATTTTGCGTATGTCCCACGCAGCAGCATCGAGTTTGCGACGTTGGATGGGATTGCCTTCAATTTTATCTTCTAGCCAGGTGAACCAATCTACCCAGACCGATTGAAAACAAAAATAACCACACCACACACGTCCGGCGATGGCGGTGACGGCAAACAGAGTGATAGCCAACAGAATAAGCACAAGTGCCAGCATCCAGACATCTTGCGGCCAAATGGTTAAACCCCATAAATGAAACTGGCGGTGGGGTATGTCGAATAAAATAACCTGATGCTCATTCCAGCGCATATAAGGAGTGATAAAGAATAGCATCCATAAGCTAGAGGCATACCAGCGGTAGGTGCGGAAGCGGCCACCGATGCGTTTGGCATGGATGGTTTGATCACCCGCATTGACATGCCAATGGTGGCTGTCGGCATAAAGATCATCATGATGTTGTTGATCCGACATGTGTACTCCTTAAGGCAAAGAAAAAAGGAGGCTCGTCATGAGCCTCCTTTTCTCAATGTTACTTCACGTTTATTCTGAATCTTTTTTGCTGTTGATGATTTTAATAAACCGATACGCCGCATAAATACCGATCAGAATCGTGCCTCCGACAGCAAGAAATGTTCCAATGACTACTGCATCCATCATACTCTCCTATTTTCCGCCACCGAATCCATGCACTTTAACGGCGAGCATTTTTATGGATTCGGGGCTGAGTTTGTCTCCAAAAGCAGGCATCATAGCTGTGCGCGTTTTGGGTACGTCTTCAGGATCTTCATTCACGCCATAACGGATGGTACGTAGAATGTCATCGCGAGAGCTTCCAAAGCGCCAGATAGCATCGGTTAGATTGGCTGCACCACTACCCAGTTCGTTGATGGCGCCGCCCTTGGCATCTTCACCATGGCAATCTGCACAGCCGGACTTATTAAAATGAGCCAGTCCTTCAGGTGTTCCCTTGCCTTGTGATGCAGCGATAACGAAATCAGCCAGTTTGTTGATTCCTGCATCATCAATCATATCGATATGAGCTGACATGAAGCCTTCACGACCATCGGCGATGCTTTCAACGATAGCGTCAAAATCACCACCGAAGAGCCAATCATCATCAGCCAGGTTAGGGAACAGTCCTGGAGCCCCCTGGCCACCGGCGCCATGGCAGGCAGCACAGTTATCGCCAAAAATAGCCTTGGCCGAAGATTCAGCAAAGTTGCGCATGGCCGGATCGGTCATCAGCGCTTGCCCATCCATCGCAGCGACCTGTTTGAGATAGGGTGCTTTGATGGCATCGTTTTCTGCCACAGCTTCTTTGAGCTCTTTGATCTGCGTCCAGCCCAATATGCCTTTGGTCGATTCATGCACCAGCGGAATGGAGGGGTAAAGAACAAAGTAGATTATGCAGAATATCCAACCTGCATGAAATGAGATCATCCACCAGCGTGGGGGTGGATTGGTTAATTCACGAATTCCATCCCATTCATGTCCTGTATCAGCAACTTTTTTTGGCTCATTTTGCTTGGCCATGACCAGCCTCCCTGTTCATGTCTTGGTTGTGATTGTTGGCAATATTGTGATCGTTGATAAAGTCGGGATCGTTCACAAAGTCACGGTGTTGTTCAAAGTGATCGCGGTTAGAGGGTTTGAATACCCACGTGTACAGGCCAATCATGAGTGCTGTGAGTACGATCACGATAATCAATCCTGTCCAGTCGGCATGGGTCATAGCCTCCCAATCGGTGGAGAAAAATGAAGTAAGGTTATTCACGGTAATCTTTCCCTTCTTCAAATTTCACCATCGTACCGAGCACTTGCAGGTAGGCGATCATGGCATCCATTTCTGTTTTGCCTTTTACCGCTGCCGCAGCACCAGCAAAATCCGCTTCAGAGTATGGAACACCAACCATGGCCAGCGCACGTAATTTCCTTTCAGTCAGGCTTGCATCAATGAGATGGTCTTCAAAGAATGCATAGTTAGGCATCACAGATTCAGGTACAACCGAACGTGGAGCGCGCATGTGCTGACGTTGCCATTCGTCAGAATATTTTTTACCGACACGTGCCAAATCAGGGCCGGTACGTTTGGAACCCCACTGGAAGGGATGATCGTATTTCGATTCAGCTGCCAATGAGTAATGACCATAACGTTCTTTCTCATCACGGAATGGGCGAATCATCTGGGAATGGCATAGATAACAGCCTTCGCGGATATATACATCACGGCCTTCTTGTTCCAATGCCGTATAGGGGCGAATGCTGTCCTCTTCTTTGGTCAGTTTTTCTATGGTGTTGTCGAGGTAATACAACGGTACGATTTCGACGATACCACCGATAGAAACCACGATGGCAACCATGATGATGAGCCCCATGACATTCTGTTCCATCTTTTCTTGCAATGATTTTTTCTCACGCCGTTTCTGAGGGTCGATGGAGCGGCCCAGGTAGTTTTGGATAACTCTTAATAGTCCCATGACTTCCCCCTATGCCTTTGCCGCAGCAGTTTTTGATGCATCTGTTTCGGATTGATCAGCGCCTTTGATGGTCATCACAATATTATACAGCATGATCAATGCGCCAATGAGGACAAGGAAACCACCGACGGAACGCAATACATAATACGGATGCATGGCCACGACTGTTTCAGCAAAGGTGTAGACTAAGTTGCCATAGTCGTCGGTCGCGCGCCACATCAAGCCCTGCATGATGCCGGACACCCACATGGCACAGATATAAATCACCGTACCAATGGTATGAATCCAGAAGTGTGTATTGACCATGGATACCGAGTGAATGTCTGTTTTCCACAATCGCGGTACCAGATGATAAATGGCACCAACCGATACCATCACTACCCAGCCCAAAGCACCGGAATGCACATGGCCAATCGTCCAATCGGTATAGTGCGACAGGGCGTTTACAGTTTTAAGTGACATAACCGGCCCCTCGAAGGTGGACATGGCGTAGAAGGCCAGTGAAACCACCATAAAGCGTAATACATAATCATCACGCAATTTGTCCCAAGCGCCGGATAAGGTCATCAGTCCGTTGATTGCACCACCCCAGGAAGGAATGATCATGGCAATGGATACTGCTGCACCGAGTGAGCCAGCCCAGTCAGGCAGAGCGGTATATTGCAGGTGATGCGCGCCCAGCCAAACATAACCAAACATCAGAGCCCAGAAATGCAGCACGGATAAGCGGTACGAATAAATCGGCAAGTCAGCCTGTTTGGGGATGAAGTAATACATAATACCGAGAAAGCCCGCTGTTAAGAAGAAGCCCACCGCATTATGCCCCCACCACCACTGAATCATGGCATCGTGGACACCGGAATAGATCGAATAAGAGTGGGTTAAGGTGACCGGAATGGCCAATGAATTGACCACGTGCAGATAGGTGACCATGATCATCATACCGAGGAAGAACCAGTTGGCTACATAGATATGGGATACTTTTCTGTTGACGAGCGTCATGATGAAATTGAACATATACGAGAGCCAGACAACGGCGATGAGAATATCAATCGGCCATTCCAGTTCGGCATACTCTTTGCCGGATGTCCAACCCATGGGGAAGGATATCACCGCAGATACAATCACCAGGTTCCAGCCCCAAAAGGTGAACCAGGCCATCTTATTGCTCCACAGAGGAACACCACAGGTGCGCTGTACAATATAGAAGGCGGTTGCCATGAGGGTACAGCCACCGAATGCAAAGATTACCGCGTTGGTATGCAAGGGGCGTAAGCGGCCAAAACTTGCATACTCACTAAAATTGAGAGCAGGGAATGATAATTGCCATGCAATGAGATCGCCAACCAAGGCTCCAACAACCAGATAAACCACTGCGCAGACTGCAAATGCTTTAACGATTGCCATATTATAATTGGGGTTTTCCGGGGTACTTTCGACCACAGTCTCCACCTCCTAGTAGTAAAAAATGCATCGCGGATGCTATTTATGTGGTTATAGTTGTCCATGATTTTTTTAGGGTCTACTTTGTATTGTAAGGGTATAGCCTTATATCAACCCGAATGATGCAGCGTTGAGCTGCATTGATGTGTAAAAACCCTGCAACCTTAGCCTTTACAGCAGTTGCAGAATCAAGGTGTAAAAAACAGGAGATGATGAAGATGAATAGTGCAGTGATGGGGAGCGATAACGTACTGTTTCGGATGGGGTTTCGAGTTTTTTTTATGGTGGCAGCACTGTTTTCCGTTGCCGGGATGGCGGTATGGATGCTGCAGGTGGTTTTTGCACTGCAGATACTTCCCTCGGTGGTGTCACCGTCGCATTGGCATGCCCATGCAATGATCTATGGTTACGGATTGGCAGTGATTGCGGGCTTTTTGCTGACAGCAATCAGAAACTGGACTGGTATTCCAACCTTGCAGGGTGTGCGGTTGCAAGGGCTGGTGTTGTTATGGGTGCTGGCGAGAGTAGTTCCACTCATGCCGGTTCAGTCTGGAGTGATGATAGGGGCGATATGTGATACGTTGTTTATTCTGTTGCTGTGTGTGGCGATAACAGTGCCAATCGTTAAAGCAAAACTATGGAAGAATTTAGCTGTCGTTGGCATTGTGTACGGCTTTCTGCCGGGGCATGTTGTGTTTGTTCTGGATCAGTTGGGGCTGTTTCAGGATGGTCAGCGCATTGGCCTGTATGTGGGCTTCTATCTAATATTGATTCTGATATTGCTGATATCGCGCCGGGTGATGCCGATGTTCATCGAACGTGGTATCGGTGGAGAGGTGTCGTTACGGAACCGTAGGTGGGTAGATGTTAGTTCGTTTTTGCTGTTGCTGCTGTTTGCGCTATCAGATCTGTTCCTCAATACCCCGCTGCTGACGGCGTGTGTGGCAGCAGTGCTGTGTGCATTGTACGCTCTGCGCCTGTGGGGCTGGTATCATAAAGGCATTTGGACGAAACCACTGTTGTGGGTGCTATATCTGGCCTATGTATGGATCATCATTGGTTTTGGGCTGAAAAGTGTTGCCGTGATAACTGGCATTGACCCCTTTTTGGCTCTACATGCGTTTGCTGTTGGTGGTATGGGGATGATGACGCTTGGCATGATGTCGCGCATTTCTCTGGGCCATACAGGGCGTAATATCATGCAGCCTCCATCCGGCTTGGCTCTGATGTTTCTAGTGCTGCTCATCTGTGCCTGTGTTCGGGTGATTTTCCCCTTGCTGTTCACAGGCTTTGAGCTGTTGTGGGTGGGTTTGTCACAAGGGTTATGGATCAGTGCGTTTTTACTGTTCTTATATCACTATGCAGCAATATTGAAGAACCCACGCATGGATGGAAAACCGGGTTGATGTCAACCTACCTTTGAAATGAAAGCATCTCTTACGCGACAGATAAAGAACTGGCCCGCATTGTGCTAGTGGTGGCAGGGATGGAGACTGCTGTTTCTGATGACGTTTAAAGCAAGGAGCATACGTGGCACGATGATGAATCAAATGCTTACAAAGCGATTGCCGTTATTGTTGATGTTGTTATTGGCTGTTACCGTGACTACGGCAGGCAATATCGGTTTTACCCCACAGTTTTTGGCGGAGATTGCTGATCGTTTTGGCAGTGCAGCAAGAGACCGTATCGAGGCGTGGCAGTATCTGGTTGAAGAGCATGAAGATGCCGGAGAGATTTCAAGCATCTATGCTGTAAATGATTTCTTCAATCAGATGCGTTTTATCTCTGATAAGAAGCATTGGCAGCGCAATGATTATTGGGCAACACCGGTTGAGTTTTTATCAACCAATGGTGGTGATTGCGAAGATTTTTCCATAGCCAAGTATTTTACCCTGCGTGAGCTGGGCGTGCCGGATGAGAGGTTGCGCATTACCTATGTAAAGGCGCTGGAGCTCAATCAGGCCCATATGGTGTTGGCATATTATGAAACGCCGGACAGTGAGCCATTGATTCTTGATAATTTGATTAAAGATATTTTATCGGCTTCATCGCGGCAGGATCTGTTGCCTGTCTACAGTTTTAACGGTACCAATCTGTGGATGTCAAAAGAGAGAGGTCAGGGTCGTCGGGTAGCAGGAGGCTCCCAACGCATTAATCTGTGGCGTGATCTGAATGTGCGCATGAAACAGGAACGCAACCTTGGTAGCAGCTATACCACCAACAATATGGCACAATAACCATGAGGACACGACTATGACTTTATCTCGCCAGCTTATTACCCTGATTCTAGTAACTTTTTTATTGATCTTTTCAGGCACCTTCTGGATCAGTCTGGAAAATACGCGCTCCTACTTGATGTTGCAATTAACGACGCAAACACAAAATACAGCCGATTCACTTGGCCTCTCACTGGTGCCGCATATGCGCGCGAAGGATATTGCCGCCATGGACACGATGATCAATGCGGTATTCGATAGTGGATATTACCAGTCACTGAATCTGACTTCGATGTCCGGCAAAAAACTCATTGCGCGTCAAAACACCACCAGTATTGAGGGTGTGCCGCAGTGGTTTATCGATCATTTAAGGCTCGATACACCCACTGCAGACTCCATTATCACCACCGGCTGGACACAGGCTGGACGCTTGCAACTTACCGCGCATCCGGGCTTTGCCTACAAAAAACTATGGGATACCAGTGTTGACATGCTCTGGTGGTCGCTATTGGCTTTTGTTGTTTCGCTGATTGCTGTGCTGATGATTCTCAAGGCTATTCTCAGACCACTAGATGCTGTTGAGCAGCAGGCCTTGGCTATCAGCGAACGCGAGTTTCCTGTGGTTGATATGATTCCGCGTACGCGTGAGTTAAGGCGGGTGGTGCTGGCGATGAATAAAATGTCGAGCAAGGTGGAGGGCTTTATTGCCAAGCTGACGGAACGGGCAGAAAAAATGCGCCAGGAAGCGCACTACGATGCATTGACAGGGCTGGTGAATCGGCGCGGCTTTCTTGCACAACTGAATAATATCATCAAGGATAAAGAGAAGGGGGGGGCAGGTGCTTTAGCCGTGATCCGCATGAGTGATTTTACTGCCTATAATCAGGAGTTTGGTCATCAGGCTGGTGATGATCTACTGATTGAAGTCGGCAAATTACTAAACAAGATGAGTGATCAATATGATGGTTCAATAAGTGCAAGGATAAGCGGCACGGATTTTGCAATTATTCTGCCGCTTGTTGATGTGAAAATTGCAGATGAATTTGGTTCGCTGTTTTCGACCCAGCTCGATGAATTGGCATCGATCATGCATGTCGATGCGATTGCGCAGATCGGCATAGCCTGTTTTGATGGATCGAGGGGTATTGGCCGTATTTTGGCGGATGCGGATAGTGGCTTGTCACAAGCTGAGCATGAGGGTGTCAATACTTATGCGGTTCAGAGTAAGGTGAGTGAAGCGACAGGTAATCAGGCTTGGGAAGTGTTGATCAAGAGTGCGTTGGAATCTGGGCGTATCCGTCTATTGGCTCAAGCTGTAGTGAATAACAATCGTGAGCGGATTTATAGTGAGGTGCTGATCCGTATTGTAGATGATAACGGTAACCAGGTCTCTCCAGGTGCATTTGCATCAATGGCAGAGCGGTTGAATATGAATGTTGCGCTTGATCGTCATGTGATTTCACTTGCCACTCAGATGCTGGAGCTAGATCCAGCCCATAAGCTGGGTGTGAATATTGCGGCCCGTTCCATCAGGGATGAGAGCTTGCTGGCATGGCTGGATGAATATTTCAGCCAGCATAAAGAGATGGCCAAGTTGATCTGTTTTGAGGTTACCGAGCATGGTCTATTGCAGAATATTGCAGCAGCTGATCGTTTTATAACGCTTGTACATAAGTATGGCGGTAACGTGGTCATGGAACATTTTGGTACCCGTTTGAGCTCATTCCAGACCTTGCGTCAATTGAAACTGGATTATATCAAGCTTGATGGCAGCTACACACGCCATATTGCCGAGCACAGTGATAACCGTTTCTTTTTGCAAACAGTCACGGATATCGCGCACGGTTTAGATATTCAAATTATTGCCGAGCATGTTGAGACAGAAGCTGATTTCCAAAGTTTGCAGACGATAGGTATTAACGCCATGCAGGGTTATTATCTGGGAGAGCCTGAACCTTTGGCATAGCTATTCTGCTGAATGGCATGAATCAGCGTGGTTAGGAAGCGGTTGGCTGTTGCGGGCAGCTCCTTCTCTTTAGATTTTTTAGCGATATAGCCATTGATGAAATCAATTTCAGTTGGATGACCCGCTTCAACATCCTGCCACATACTGGTTTTAACCGGCCCCATGGCGAGGGTGATTTCAATATGTTTGTCGATATCCTCTTGCCCGATTTTGATGCCGCGTGTTTGGGCAAGTGTAACGGTTTCTTGCATGGCCTGCTCTACGATGAGTCGTGTGTCTGCATGTTCAGCCATGGCGCTAGCGTAACGGCGGGTGATGGCGGTGAGCGCATTGAATCCGCAATTCCATAATAGTTTGCGCCACAACATAGATGCAGGGTCGGCATCGATACGGGCAGCTACAGCCGCTTTCTGGAAGGCCTCAATCAACCATGGTAAGAGGTGGTCGACCGAGCCTTGCTGCCATAATCCCAGTCTTATGCCTCCGGCCGCAGAATGAATGACATGGCCGGGTTGTTCCAAACGAGCGCCGATAAAGGCTGTGCCTGCGACGATGCTGTTATGCGGGAAGGCTGTGGCAATGCGATCGGGTGCTTCAACCCCATTTTGCAAGCTAACCAGCAGTGATGCTGTTTGCACAACCGCTTTAAGGCTAGTCAGCATACTTTCAAGACCAGTCATCTTGCAGCTTATGATGATGATTTGGCAATGCTTGAGTGCCTTGATCTGATCGATTGCGTTTACGGCGATGGTTTGTGTGATACCTGCCGATTCATGCTTTAATCCAGTTGCGTGCAAGGCGTCTAAATGTTTGCCGCGCGCCAGTAATAACACATCGAAACCGGCCTGCTGCAGTTTGCTGCCATAGTGGCAACCAATGGCTCCGGCACCTGCAAATCCAATCTTCATGATTCCCTCCATGACCGCGCAGCTTTACGGCGCTATGATGCTGTCCGCTGATCAATATAGCGAATCAAGCGATGAATCATGGTTTTAAAGGGGTTACACATGCCAAAAGAACAATTGCGTAAAGATGCATTCGAATACCATCGGTCACCCACACCGGGTAAGATTAGTGTGCAGCCTACTAAGCCGTGTTTGACCCAGCGCGATTTGGCCTTGGCCTATACGCCGGGTGTGGCAGAGCCTTGCTTGGCCATTGAAAAAAACCCTGAGCTGGCCGATGAATTTACTGCCCGCGCTAACCTGGTTGGTGTGATTACCAATGGTACGGCGGTGTTGGGCTTGGGTAATATTGGTGCGCTGGCAGGTAAACCAGTGATGGAAGGTAAGGGGGTGTTGTTCAAACGTTTTGCCGATATCGATGTGTTTGATATCGAGTTGAATGAATCCGACCCAATGAGCATTGTGGAAACAGTGGCACGTATGGAGCCAACCTTTGGTGGTATTAATCTGGAAGACATCAAAGCGCCGGAATGTTTTATTATTGAAGAAGAATTGAAAAAGCGCATGAATATCCCGGTGCTGCATGATGATCAGCATGGTACGGCTGTGATTCTGGCCGCAGCCTTTTTAAATGCATTGATTTTACAAAATAAAAAGATCGAAGAAGTGCTGATCGTCTGTCTGGGGGCCGGTGCTGCCGGTTTTGCCTGCATGAAATTAATCGAACAGCTGGGCGCAAAGCGTGAAAATATTATGTTCCTTGATCGCAAAGGTGTGATCTCCAAGGATCGGGATGAAGAACTGCCACCGCACAAAGCCTATTTTGCCACCGACCGTTCCGAACGTACATTGGCAGAAGCCATGGTCGGAGCCGATGTGTTTGTCGGTTTGTCTCAGGGTAATATGGTGTCAGCGGACATGCTGAAATCGATGGCAGATAAACCGATTGTGTTTGCCATGGCCAATCCTGATCCGGAAATTGATTATGATCTGGCCATGTCTACCCGCAATGATTTGATTATGGCGACAGGTCGCTCGGATCACCCGAATCAAGTGAATAACGTGCTAGGATTTCCCTTTTTATTCCGTGGGGCGCTGGATGTGCGCGCCACTGCTTTTAATGAAGAAATGAAAATGGCGGCCGTGTATGCCTTGTCCGAATTGGCGCGTCAGGATGTGCCTGCATCGGTGTTGCGGGCTTATGGTGTCAATGAGCTGCGTTTCGGGCCGAAATATATTTTACCCAAACCCTTCGATCCGCGTTTGATTGAAGTGGTGCCAGTGGCGGTTGCCAAAGCGGCCTCAGAAACAGGCGTGGCACGCAAACCGTTAGAGGATGCAGAAGGCTATGCCCATGAATTGGCAGGCCGCATTGATTCGTCCCGTTTGTTCATGCGCATGATTACCGATAAGGCCAAAGCAAATCCGCTTCGTTTGCTGTTGCCTGAAGGCGAGGATGAGACAGTGCTGCGGGCTGCGATTGAAATGCAGGAGACTGGCATTGCCATTCCGATTGTGATTGGTCGAAAGGAGCAGGTGGAGCAATGTTGTAAAACCGCACAGTTGGAGCTGGGCAATATCGAATTGATTGATCCGAATGCTGAAGATGCGCGTTTTGCCAATTTGGCCGAAGCCTATTATGCTGATCGTGAACGCCATGGCGTATTGCCGGATGATGCGGCCAAAACATTGCGTGGTGATGTGAACATTATGGCGGCAATGCTGGTGCGTCAGGGTTTTGCCGATGGTCTGTTGTCCGGGCGTACGGCACATTATCCGAATGTCTTGCGGCCGGTGTTGCAGGTGTTGGGTCATGATCCGCAGGGTGAACGGCATCATGTTTATGGCATGTATATGATCATCATGGAAAATAGCGCCTATTTTCTGGCTGACTGTACGGTGAACGTGGATATGAACGCTGAGCAATTGGCTGAATTGGCTGAATTGGCCGCTGCAACTGCAACATCGTTGGGTTGTGCTGCACGTGTCGGCATGTTGTCGTTTTCAAACTTTGGTAGTGTCGATCATCCGGAAACACGCAAGGTGGCAGAGGCGACACGCATGCTGCATGAAAGGCTGCCTGATTTGGTGGTCGATGGGGAAATGCAAGCCGATACGGCGGTGAATGCAACTATCCTTGCTCAATACCCGTTCAGCAAATTGAAAGAGCCTGCCAATGTGTTGGTATTCCCAACCATGCAGGCCGGTAATATCGCTTATAAACTGCTGCGTGAACTTGGCGGTGGCACAGCCATTGGGCCGATTCTGCTGGGTTTACCGCAGCAGGTACATGTGTTGCAAACTGGAGCGTCTGTGGATGATATCGTCAATATGGCAGCTATTGCGGCAGCACGGGCAGTGGATGTGTAGTCTGTGTTGATAAATATCAAGATATGAAAGCCTTTGAATGAAATCCTGACACTTCATAGGCATGCGTAACTTTGCGTCCTCTGCGGTGAAAAAATGCTAAATAAGACTATAAAAGACAATTTATCTTAATGCGATTTCCCTGCATCAAAAGGGATTATATATTGTCTTTTATATGGTATAAATGTATTATATGGACAATATGTTATCCCTTATAGGAATTTCACCATCTGATATTCAGACTCAGCTTGCTGCCGATATGAAGGATGCCCGCCTGCATAGCAAAGGCTGGAAGCGCACGACATTGGCTGAGAAATCGGGTGTGCCTGTTTCGACCATTAAGCGCTTTGAAAATACATCCGCGATTTCATTGAAGCAATTGCTCATGCTGGCCCATGCATTGGGGATGCTCAGTCGCTTTGATCAGTTGCTGCATACCGATGTGGAAGGCATGAGTATGCAGGGCTATATCCGCCAGCAGACTCAGAAGAAGCGGCTGCGAGGCTCCAAATGAAGCGGCTCAATGTGATTTACCAGCCCGAAAAGATGCTGGTCGGCACACTGCTTCAGAGTGAACGCCAGATTCTGTTTGAGTATGCCCCGTCCTTTATCGAATCCGGTCTGAATTTATCACCATATACCTTGCCGCTTCAGCGCGGTATCCAGAAGGGAAAAACAGGCATGCGGCAGGGTTTGCATGGCCTGTTTGATGATTCATTGCCTGATGGATGGGGTTTGTTGCTGATGAATCGGGAGCTCACAAAGCAGGGGCATACCGGTTCGATTCAACCCATAGACCGGCTGGCTTATATCGGAGATCGCGCCATGGGCGCACTCAGCTATGAGCCTGCTTTTGAACCGGAAACTGATCATGCCGTGTTTGATATCTGCGCCATGGCGGAGGAAGCTGTCAGCTTTTACGAGGGAGATATTGATCAGGTGTTGCCGGCGCTGGCCAGAGCCGGTGGTTCACCGGGGGGCGCGCGTCCTAAAATATTGGTGGGTATCAATGATAAAGATCAGATGATTTCAGGCGAAGGTGATTTGCCTGCCGGGTATGAACACTGGATGATTAAATTTGCCGCCCGGCGTGCGTTGGAAACAGCAGGCCGGCGCGAATACGATTATTATCGCATGGCCAAAGCGGCGGGCTTGTCGATGATGGAATCTCGGCTGTTTGAGGTGGATGGCATTGCATATTTCGGAACGCGCCGTTTTGACCGGCAAGGCAATCGGCGCATTCACATGCAAACCGCCGGCAATCTGGTGGATGCAGATTTTCGCCAGCCGAGCATGAGTTATCTTGACCTGTGTCGGCTTACTTATGATTTAACCCGGAACTACAGCGATATGGTGATGATGTTTCGTATGATGGTGTTTAACGTGCTGGCGCATAATCGGGATGATCATGTGAAGAATTTTG
>CAYZJL010000011.1:0-21303 GCA_964478615.1 uncultured Zetaproteobacteria bacterium | reverse complement strand
TTGATTGCTGTTTGTTAGGCGTTATTTTGTAT
This sequence comes from uncultured Zetaproteobacteria bacterium, assembly GCA_964478615.1. Taxonomy (GTDB): domain Bacteria; phylum Pseudomonadota; class Zetaproteobacteria; order Mariprofundales; family Mariprofundaceae; genus Mariprofundus. The sequence continues at coordinate 21,271 of CAYZJL010000011.1, read as the reverse complement.
TTTTATGTGGTTTTGATGTTGTACTTCATGTGTTTTTTGTCTTTTTTTGTTATATTCATTTTTGTTTGCTTTTTGCTTTTTATATCATTCCCACTTGTTGTCTTTTTCTTTTTTTCTTCTTTTTTTTTTTCAAGCAGAATACGGCATACGAGTTTCGCCTTAGTCTCGTGGTCTCGGAGATGTGGATAAGCGACAGGTGCTATCCCTATGGCGCGGCTTTGTGCATGAAGTGATCTCATTGCTTGGCCTCGTTGCTGCATTTCTTGTCGCTAGCCGCCTGTCCGGTCAATCAGGAGATTTCCTGGGGCAGTGGATTAGCAATGGAACGGTGGCTGACATTGCAGGTTTTGTAATGGTTTTTGTCGTTGTGATGATCGTTGTCGGTTTGATAGGCTCACTTATTCGTCGATTGGTTGATATGGCAGCTTTATCCTCAACAGATCGTACGCTGGGTATCTTTTTTGGAGCAGCTCGTGGCGTTGGACTGATTGCACTCTGTTTTCTCGTTTATAGCTCTTACACCAAACCTGATGCTACCTGGCTGAAAGAGAGTAAACTCACACCGTACGCTATTGAACTCGGTGAAATGCTTGGCGGACTTATCCCACAAGGCTATCCATTCTCCAGACAAGGCGGGGCCAAAAGTCCTTCCCTGCAAAGTACCAATACGCACATCCAAAATATGATTCCGATGAAAGATAGAGAAGCACTTAAATTAATCATCGAAGGTAGCAGATAGTGAAACAAGAGAGCACCAGAGCGAGCCATTTGAAATCCACCCTGCCAAAGGAAATAGCTATGCGCGTTGAAGTCGACAGACACGATCATTTCCATGATGAATGTGGCGTTTTCGGTGTATTTAATCACCCCGAAGCTGCAAATTTAACCTATCTTGGTCTCTACGCCCAACAACACCGTGGACAAGAATCTGCAGGTATTGTTAGCACCGATGAACACCGTTTTAATACCCATCGCGGCATGGGACTGGTGGCTGATATTTTCAAAAAATCAGATATTAAAGAACTCGTTGGCCCACATGGCATTGGTCATGTGCGATATTCCACATCAGGTGAATCCGGACTACGCAACTGTCAGCCATTCACCTATGAATATGCATACGGTGGCATTGCCATGTGTCACAATGGTAATATTGTGAATGCCCCGGAACTGCGCACCCAGCTGGAAAAGAAAGGATCAGTATTCCAATCCACATCTGACACAGAAGTATTGATTCATCTGGTTGCAAGAAGCCAGGCAACAAGTATGAGCGATCGTTTAGCATCAGCTGTAAGCAAACTCAGTGGCGCTTTTTCTCTACTGGTTCTGGGTGAAAAACGTTTGATTGGTATTCGTGATCCACATGGTATCCGCCCACTGGTATTGGGCCAACTTGATGATGCATGGGTCTTGGCTTCGGAGACATGTGCCTTTGATTTGATCGGTGCGAAGTACATCCGTGATGTAGAACCCGGTGAAATGGTTGTTATTGATAAACACGGGCTGCAAAGCATGCATCCATTTAAAGCGCCTACGCCCAAATTCTGTGTGTTTGAATATGTTTATTTCGCTCGCCCTGATTCCACCCTTGAAGGCATTAACGTGTATCAATCGCGTTACCAAATCGGTGTTGAACTGGCCAAAGAGTCACCGGTTAAGGCTGACCTTGTTATTCCGGTACCCGATTCCGGTGTACCACCAGCCATGGGCTTTGCTGAAGAGTCAGGTATCCCTTTCCAGATGGGCCTGATTCGGAATCATTATGTTGGTCGTACATTTATTGAACCGCGTCAATCTATTCGCAACTTTGGTGTTAAACTAAAATTAAACCCAAACCGTGAACTCATCAAAGGGAAAAGCGTAGTACTGGTGGATGACTCGATTGTACGTGGAACCACCAGTCGAAAAATTGTTGAAATGGTACGTGCTGCCGGTGCTAAAGAGATTCATATGCGCATCTCCAGTCCTCCAACCAAACACTCTTGTTTTTATGGTGTAGACACGCCTAATGCTGATGAGTTAATGGCCAATAAAATGAATCTGGAAGAGATGCGTCAAGCCATTGGTGCAGATTCATTAGCCTTTGTCAGCTTTGAAGGCATGTACAAGGCCGTGGGTAAACCGCGCTGTTCACATTGTGATGCATGTTTTTCCGGTGATTATCCGGTACCTGTTGAAAAAGAGCGCTCACCTCAACTCTCCTTGTTACGCATTCACAATAAGAAAGAATAATCGCATTGTGATGGGTCTTAACTATGCCTGTAATCAGTAAATTTATTTCGTTCCGCAACCGTTGGATGGCATTTCTGCATGATCTATTATGGGTGCCAGCGGCCGTCTTACTAGCTTTTTGGTTACGCTTTAATCTGACTGATATTCCAACATCATACGTTGATGCGTTCCAGCATTTGATTGTTGTATCACTGCCAGTTCAAGCGATTACTTTTTGGTACTTTGGACTTTATCGCGGCATTTGGCGTTTTGCTTCACTGCCCGATCTATTGCGTATTTTCAAAGCGGTACTGCTCGGTACTATCATATCATTTGTGATTGTATTTATATGGCAGCGTTTGGAGCATATGCCCCGCTCTGTACTGGTTCTATATCCAGTGATATTAATGCTGGGACTGGCCGCGCCACGCATGTTGTATCGCTGGTTAAAAGACCATCATCTCAATATCACCCGCCTTGATCGTAAACGTGCTTTACTGATTGGTGCAGGTCAGGCCGGAGAGTTGCTGGTACGGGATCTGTTAAAATCAGGGCCTTATGATGCTATTGGTTTTCTTGATGATGCCAATAGACGGCAAGGACAGGAAATTCATGGTGTGCGTGTCATTGGACATCTGGGTGATATTGAAACAGTCCTTGAAAAACATGATATTGAAGTAGTTCTGTTATGTATGCCATCCAGTTCGTATCGTATCATTCAACCCATCGTCGACTGCTGTCAAAAGCATAGTATTACATGCCGCACCCTACCCTCCGTTGCCGATCTTGCCGGTGGGAAAGTTGAAGTTTCACGTTTAAGACAGGTACAGATCGAGGATCTTCTGGGCCGTGATACGATTGATCTTGATGATTCCAACATTCATCACCTGCTAACAGGTCGTTGCGTGCTGGTAACCGGTGCGGGTGGCTCTATTGGTTCAGAGTTATGCCGCCAGGTATTACAACACAATCCTGCACAACTTTTACTGCTTGATCATGGTGAGTTCAACCTCTATTGCATTGAAGGCGAACTACAGAGGTCATTCCCGAACAGAACATCAACACTCGAAGCACTACTTGGTGATATTCGTGATCGTGAACGCATGTCATGGTTATTTGAGCACTTTCAGCCCGATGTCGTGTTTAATGCAGCGGCGTATAAACATGTGCCACTGGTTGAACAGAACCCTGCCGAAGGTATAAAAACCAATGTGCTGGGGACATGCCAATTGGCTGATCTGGCAGTACAGTATGGCGTTGAAAAATTCATTCAGATTTCGACCGATAAAGCTGTAAACCCCACCAATGTGATGGGGGCAAGTAAACGCTCAGCGGAAATTTACTGCCAAAATTTGAATCGCCGTAGTGAAAAAACCGCTTTCATTACCACCAGGTTTGGTAATGTGCTGGGGTCGGCAGGGTCTGTTGTACCACTGTTCCGTAAACAGATTGAGGCTGGAGGTCCGGTCACGGTCACTCACCCAGATATCACCCGTTATTTCATGACCATTCCTGAAGCCAGCAGTCTCATCTTACAGGCTGGCAGCATGGGAGAAGGCGGTGAGATTTTTGTGCTTGATATGGGAGAACCCGTCAAAATCATTGATCTGGCCGAACAGATGATCCGTTTAACCGGTTTAGAACCTGGTCATGATATTGAAATCAGCTTCACAGGCCTGCGTCCGGGTGAAAAATTATATGAAGAACTGTTCCATGATGCTGAAACATTGGTTACGACAGCACACCCAAAAATCATGTTATCGAGCAGCCGCAAGGTGGATTGGTCAGATATCCAGCAACTGCTTGAAGACTTGCGCATCGCTTCGGGCAAACGGGACATTCAGTTACTGTATCAAAAGCTGCAACAACTGGTACCTGAATTCACCCCGATGACAACAGACCGCTGATTCATCAGCTATGGCCACACCCTCCTCTTCTGCTCCAGCAACAGCTGCAACACAACGGACAAATCAGAACGTAACATATGTTGAAGTCGCAGTATTTGCCCCACTAACAGGCACATTCACATACCTATGGCCTGATTGTTTGGGTCAAATCATCGCAGGTATACGTATTCAAATACCTTTCGGAAAAGGAAAACGCATTGGTGTTGTGATCAACTACACAAGGGCTGCGCCTGACCATAAAAATCAGTATAAAAATGTACTGGATCGATTGGATGATTCACCGCTGCTGGATCAAGCCAGAAGGAAATGGCTACAGCGCGTTGGGCGCTACTATTTAGCGCAGCCCGGCGATCTATGGAGCAGTGCGCTGGGTTGGGCTACGCAACATGACACACGCCGTTTCCGTTGCCCTGAGCCGTCAAAACTGCAACAACATTGCTCTCTGCTGGCAGATCTGCTCCCTAGCCGTGCTGCTATTTCATTAAAAACTATCATCCAGCGCTGTGATAATGTCAGTGGCATGCGTCATCGCATCAGCCAGGCCTGTCTTAAAGGCTGGCTGGAAGAAGTATGTCATGATCCTCTCTGGCTAAAAGCTGAACAAAACAGAGAGCAACAAAGTGATCATCTCCTTCCTCCAGTGCCTACTGATGATCAACATCACGCGATTACATCAATCGCTGCATCGATTGGAAAATTTCAACCATTTCTGCTATTTGGCTGTACGGGTTCAGGTAAAACCGAGGTTTACCTCAAGGCTGCACAAGCTGTTATCGCATCCGGTGGCCAAGTCCTGGTGCTGGTGCCTGAAATCGGTCTGACTCCGTTATGGTTATCACGATTAAAACAGCGTTTTAGCCGGGTCGCGTTGTGGCATTCTGCCATGAGTGCCAAAGAACGTTTGCAAGTACGTCAACACTTGCAGGATACCGATATCCTGATTGGCACCCGATCCGCCCTGTTTCTGCCTTTGCCAAAACTTCAATTGATCGTAGTCGATGAAGAACATGATGCCAGCTTCAAACAGCAGGAAGGCATGACCTACTCCGCCCGTGATATGGGCGTACTGCTGGCTCAGGAGTTAAACATTCCTATTGTGCTGGGATCTGCTACACCTAGCCTGGAAAGCTGGCGACAGGTAACAGATGGCGCTTATCACCGCCTTAATCTGCCGCAGCGCATTGCCTCGCATAACGTACCTATCAGCGCGAAAATTATTGATATGCGGCAAGAACAAGGGCCGGTATCTACAGCCTTATTCACTGCTTTGCAGGACAACCTAATCAAAAAAGAACAATCCATCCTATTTTTGAATCGCCGTGGTTATTCACCTGCGCTTCAATGCACGGCCTGTGGAGATGTGCCGGAATGTCATGCCTGTTCGATGCGCTTAACGCTGCACCGCAGAGCTGGACAGTTACGTTGCCACAGTTGTGGTTTCCGACGTCGGGTTCCGCATACATGTGAATCATGTGGTGAAGTCGCATTTATGCCCTTGGGTGAAGGTACTGAAAAACTTGAAGAGTGGCTGAGTGAGAAACTGCCCGAGCTTCGCTTTGCGCGCTTCGACCGTGATGTCATCACCAGCCATGTTCGGCTTGAGAAAACACTCACTGCATTTGAACAGGGTGAACTCGATTGCCTGGTCGGTACCCAGATGCTGGTTAAAGGCCACGACTTCCCCAATGTTACACTGGTTGGCGTGATTAATGCTGATCTGGGCATCAGCATGCCGGATTTTCGGGCTGGTGAACGCTGGTGGCAACAGATGACACAGGTGACTGGTCGTGCTGGGCGTGGTGAAAAAGCGGGCCAGGTCATCATTCAAACACGTATGCCTGAAGCTGAATGGTTTCAACGCATCTCGGAATCACAGGCTGAGTCTACCATGAATGATGAACTGCGATTAAGGGAGATGTTACACTTCCCCCCCTTTGCACGCTGGGTGCGTATTGTGTTTTCAGCAAGAAAACTCGAACGTGCTAATCAGCTTGCCATGCAGTGTGTATCGTCATGCGGTGATTTAGAAGGAATAAGTATCACTGGGCCCATGCCCTGCCCTATGGAGCGTATAGCAGGCCAATATCGTATTGAAGTGCTGCTGCGTGACCCAACACGCAAACGGCTACCATGGACACTTGAATCTATCCTCTCGGCTATGCCCACAGCACGCGATGTACGTATCCGAATCGATGTCGACCCTCAGGATATGATGTAGGCTATTTTAGCAGAGAATGATAAATCCAGGCGCGTTTGCTTCGATGCAGACGAATCTGATACCACTCCCCCTGTTCTTTTAAGACGATCACCTTGGTCTCTTTCCTGAGCTTGGCAACAACCTTTGCATCTGAACTCGGCGCACTGCGAACATTGGCAATATTCGAGGACACCTTGTAAATATAAAACTTTTTCCCGGCAAATGGAACATAGGGGCGCGTCACCTCTTTTGAAACAGTTTCTGCTGTTGCTGGTTCCTTTTGAACAACAGGCACAGTTTCTCTGTTTTTCTGCTCTGACTGAGCAACTTCAGGAGCATGCTGAACGAGCTTGCCCTCTTCGGCTTCTTTTTGAGCCAGCTTGGAGGCTGCTGTTTTTGCCTTAGCCTGTCTGGCAACGTCAGCTTGTTGCTTGACCAAATCAGCGGCCTCTATTTCAGCTTGCTTCCTGGCCAACAGTTTGGCCTCCACCTCTTCCTTCTGCTTCAGTAAGAGGTCTGCTTCGGCCTTTTCCTTAGCTTCCGCTTCTGCTCTCATCTTAGCGAATTTAGACAATTTAACCTTCGGTTCGGGCTGTTTGACAACCTCAGCGTTCTGTTGAGCCAACTTGGCAGCTTCGGCTTTCTGCTGAACCAGTTTAGCAGCTTCGGCTTTCTGCTGAACCAGTTTAGCAGCTTCGGCTTTCTGCTGAACCAGTTTAGCAGCTTCAGCTTTCTGCTGAACCAGTTTAGCGGCTTCGGCTTTCTGCTGGGCCAGTTTAGCGGCTTCGGTTTTCTGCTGGGCCAGTTTAACGGCTTCGGTTTTCTGCTGCGCCAGTTTAGCAGCTTCGGCTTTCTGCTGAGCCAGTTTAGCGGCTTCGGCTTTCTGCTGAGCCAGTTTAGCAGCTTCGGCTTTCTGCTGCGCCAGTTTAGCAGCTTCGGCTTTCTGCTGAGCCAAGTCCAACCGTTCACCATCTTGCTGCTTATTACTGTTTTGCAGTTTCAAGGCTTGCTCAATTGCTTCAAGTCGCCCTACGACCTGTTCAAGCTTGCCGTCTACCTGATAGTTTTGTGCAATCAAGTTGTTGTTCTGCTTTATCTCAGGCCAGACAAACCACATCAGTGATGAAATCACCACGGTTGTAAACACAAATATTTTCGTGAGCAGCAGAGCTATCGATGACCTCTTCGAAACCGAGCGCTTAGCACTTTCCTCAGGTAAATCATCAATAGTTTCCATATGATCAAGAAAACCTTCTAAATTACCCTGACTGTCACGACCACGTTTTTCCTTTAGCCGGTCACGCTTTTTCTTGCCTGCCATTAATGCTTCCCCTCATCATTTGCCAAGTCTCTTGAGGAGGAACCTTGCATGATTATCGTTCACTGACCACCTCTGTTTCACGCACAGCGGATCTAAAATCTGGATACTTAAGCTGCGACAACAGTTCCTTATGCAATAAGCGATTAGACACCCGTTTATTATCCTGAAAAAAGGACAATAGCGAAGCAGATAGTTCTGTTTTTCCTTGCTTCTCTGTCAATATAACAGGCTCTGGAGCCCCGATCATTTTAGCTACGTCACAGACATATTGCGCATGTGGCAAAGGCATATCATCAGCCACATTCAGCACACGCCCTGCCCGTGGTTTTTGCATTGCAGCCAATAATGCCGCCACAATATCATCAATATGAATGCGACTGGAATAATGTGGTGGATTCCACGCAACGGCTCTGTAGCCGCCTGCTTTTAAGCGGCTGAATATGTTGCGCTCAGGCCCATAAATACCGGCCAATCGGAACACTTCTGCAGGCAGAGGCGATTGCAGCCATGCTTGTTCCGCCAGCAAACGCTCTGTTCCACGTGCACTGGTAGGTTTACATGACCACGATTCATCAACCCAGGCACCGTCTGCATCACCGTAGACACCTGTCGTGGAGAGATATGCAGCCCAACGCAGGTTTGAACACTTATCGACAATTTCGGGTAACCACTGCAGCTGTGAAGCATACATACCCTGTTCATTGCGACTAAGTGGAATAGAATCCAGCATCGCATCAACAGATGCCAGCAGCTCTTCGGGTAAATGAGCAGGTGATGGTACAATATACGTTGCAATACCGCTTTTTTGTAATGCAATCGCGCGTTCTGGATCACGCGTCGTCGCCAACACGCACATGCCTTGTGCCAAACAAGCCGTAGCCAGTTTTTCACCGACATAACCACAACCTAAAATCAATAAACGTTGAATCGGTTGATGCGTCACAATATCTCATGACGAAGCTGAGAGAAGGTGTAGATACCTGTATGGTGACCATCATCAAATTCAATACGAACCGCGTAGTTGCCAACCAACTCAATATGCGTCACACGCACATCTTCTTTACCTGTGATCGTTTTAGCCTGCTCAGGTGTGTGGCCCCGACAGTCAGCACACGGACATTGCACCCGTAATATTTCATGGTCGTAACTGCTGCTGGAGTCATCATCCCAGTCGATTTCTAAACGGGCATCGGCATTAAAGTTACGAATAGCGGTTGGTGTCATGATTTATGCGGTCTCCATCGTAACTGTTCAGCACAGTTAATCATTTGCTATAGCTGTTCAGATTGCCGCTGATTTGTTCGAGAGCAAGGCAGAAAAGCGCAGCTTACTACTGTAAGTGAGCATGTTCTAACGCTGCTATCAGACAAATCAGTGGTGAGCTGAATAGTTACGCTCCATCAAAATAAAATGACCGCAATCAACTGACAATCATGCCGTTTACTGCGGTCATCGGCAGACCTTTGGGGGCCTTGCCTCTTGGCGTAAGATAAAATTCGAGGATCTCCTCTGCGTTGATCGTTGTAGCACGTTTCTCTGTGCCTACTCTGATCTCTTCTGTTGAATTGACCGGGGCTGCATCACGCATGCCCTTGGAGCCTTTCTTCAAGGCTATTGCAGCAAGTCCTTTGCCTTTGCCGAGCAGTGGGAATTCGTCTTTTTTGACGATGCCCAGGCGCCCTTCTGTATCGATAAAGGCAATCGCGTCATCATGCTCTCCGAATTCACGGACAGTGAGCAGCTTTGATCCTTTCGGGAAATTGAGGAATGCTTTGCCTTTCTTGTTAGCAGTCAGCATGCCGCTGCCCATTGCACGGAAAGCATGCCCGGCAGTGGTGGCAATCAGATATTCAGACTCAGGCTTCACCATCACCATACGTGTGGGAGCATCGCTGATATTAAAAACAAAGTTCTTCGAGACCGGTTCACCTGCCCCGCGCCCGCCAGCCAGGTCTGCACCCAGCATCGAGAATGCACGCCCTGTTCTGCCAATCAGAATCAGCTGATCGGTAGTATGTCCGGCTGCTGAATCGAGCAGTTTATCACCCTCTCTGAATTTCACCGCTGAAACATCCACATGAGAACCACGCATACCCTTGAGCCACCCTTGTCTAGAGAGCACTGCGGTAATCGGTTCGCGTACCACGATCTGTTCACGGCTCATGGTACGCGCTTTTGGTGCGTCGGGATTCACCAGGGTTCTACGTTCATCACCGAAGCATTTGAGTGCATCTTTAAGCTCTGCTGTGATCAGTTTCCAGCGGTGCGTGCCATCATCAATCACCTGATGAAGCCCTTCTGCTTCCGCACTGAGTCTGTCGTGTTCACCCTGCAGCTTCATCTCTTCAAGTTTGCGTAGTTGTGAGAGTCTGATGGCAAGAATCGCATCGGTTTGAATAAGAGAGAGTGAATAGCGCTGCATGATAATTGGTTTCGGCTCATCGTTATCGAGAATGATTTCGACAATCTCACGAATATTCGGATAAGCCAACAGCAGACCATCAAGGATGTGCAGCCGGGCCATAATTTCAGCTAGTCTCACTTCTGAGCGGTTCGTTACCAGCTGCTCCCTGTAATCGAGGAAGGAGCGGATCATCTTATCCAGCGGGAACAGACTTGGCAGGCGATAGCGCTCACCGTTAGCAGAGTCATGCCATTTCTCCAGTGCATAAGTCGCATACTGGATGGTGACCTGCAGATTGGTGGCAGAGAAGAGATGCAGCATGATCTGTTCGGGATCGAGATTCTTCGATTTCGGGAAGAGAATAATGCGCATGCCCTCTTCCGCACTGGATTCATCACGCAGATCATCAACCATCGGCAGTTGGCGAGACTCGGCAATCGTCTTATCCGAGACGCGCTGCCCCATCTCAATCAGTAGTGGCGATTTTTCAATACCGTAAGGAATCTCTGTGACAACGATCTGCCACATACCTCTTGGCAGATCCTCAACATGCCATTTCGAACGCAGCAGCATTTTGCCGTAACCTGTGGCATACATCGCTTCCAGCTCTTCATGCGTATTGGCAATGATACCGCCACCAGGAAAATCGGGCGCAGTGATATGTTTGCGCACCGTTGCAAAATCTCTCGGGGATTTCATCTCCCCTGTCCTGGCCCGTTTTTGAGCAATTGCAATACATGCGCCCAATAGCTCGGTCAGGTTATGGGATGGGATTTCCGTCTTGAAACCCACCGCCGGATTACCGGTAGATGAATTCATCATCACCAGCGGGAACGGGGCAGGCAGCACCATCGGTTCTTTGTCCTGATCATCATAGTTGGGTTGATACATGGTGATGCCATCTTTCAGATCACTGGCCAGCATAGCTTCGGCAATCGGCGTCATTTTGGCTTCGGTATAACGCATGGCAGCGGCCGAATCACCATCGATCGAACCCCAGTTACCCTGCCCGTGTACCAACGGATAGCGCATCACCCAGGGTTGGGCCATGCGCACCATAGCGCCGTAGACAGCCGAATCGCCATGCGGATGATATTTACCGATTACATCACCCACCACGCGAGCGGCTTTCTTGGTTTTTGCATCAGAGCGCAGTTTGAGCTTCTCCATGGCAAACAGGATGCGGCGATGTACCGGTTTAAGGCCGTCACGCACATCCGGAATGGCGCGATCACCGACCACCTTCAATCCATAACTGCGATAGAGTTCACGGAACACCGTTTCAAACGGAGCAATACTATTATTGTCTGATTTGTAAGGTGTGAAACAGGGTACATCTTCAACCTCTTGAGTCACATCACACGGATCTCTCTCATCACACGGATCGTTCTCTCCACATGGAGCGTTTACAAACTCTGTCGCTTCAATCTCCTTGCCCATGAGCAGGTCACGGCGCTGAGAAGCATCATTACCCATAAGCTTGGTCATCAACCCATCCATGCGGCGGGCATCTTCGGGTTTCACCTGAACAAGGATACGGTTTTCAACATCCATACAAGTTTCGGCCAACTCCGGCGGATCCATCTCACCCAGACCTTTATAACGGATATATTCGATCTTTTTACCTTCAGCCAGAGCCATGGCTTTAAGTCCGTCAAGCTCATCTTCATTCTGTGCATAGTGCTTCTGCTTACCAACAGTTACGCCGTAGAGTGGCGGTTGCACAATATAGATGCGTCCGGCCTCAACCATCGGACGCATCTGCCTCCAGAAGTAGGTGAAGAGCAGGGTCTGGATGTGGGAGCCATCGATATCGGCATCCGTCATCACGATCACTTTACCGTAACGACGCTTCTCAACATCACAGTGTTCACCAATACCGCAACCAATAGCGGTATTCAGATCGGCTACGGCTTCACTGTTGGCGGCATCCTCGGATGTAACACCCTCACAGTTGAGAATTTTACCTTTTAGCGGAAAGATCGCCTGCAAGTCACGGTCATTGGCCTGTTTGGCAGAACCACCGGCAGAATCACCCTCGACAAGATAGAGTTCGGTATGTTCAATGTCATTGCTACGACAATCCAGCAGTTTGCCAGGCAGTGGTGTGCGGCCGGTAAAGGTTTTACGATCCACCTTCTTGGCCTTACCACCTTCCAACGCTGTGCGGGTGGTAGCCCGATCAATGATAAGTTTAACCCATGTATCGGAGACTTCGGCATCGCGGTTAAGCCAGAGTGTTGCCGAATCATGAATAATCCCACCGACAAATTTGGTCGCTTCACCCGATGTAAGTTTCTGTTTGGTCTGCCCTTCAAAAGAGATGTCCTGAATATAGACCGACAGACCAAGCTGGCTGTTGGTCATCAGATCAGATGCAGCAATCCTGGTCTTTTTGCCAAGCCCCTTTTTCAGTTCAGGCCGCATCTCGATATATTCACGTACCGCCTTGAGCAGGCCTGTCTCAAAACCTTTCTCATGGGTGCCGCCACGCGGCGTAGGAATGGTATTCACATAGGACTTGGCATAGACCGGCATCTCTTCCTGGAAGGCGGCAAAGTACCAGTGCACCTTCTCCATATCACCCAGCTGACCGGTGAATTCGAAGATCGGTGACGCATCCATCAATGATGTCATAAACTCGGAGAGGCCATTCTTGAAACAGAATGATTCATCCTCAAGCCACGGCACCTTGAAGGTTACCTCCAGCCCCGGAATAAGAATAGCTTTATCCATGGCCTGCTGGCGCAGCTGTTGCAGCCTGAATATAGGACGATCATAATATTTGGCATTGGGAGAAAATCGAATCTTCGTACCGTGCGTACGTGGCCCCACGGTGGCTATTTTTTTCAGCTTTTCAACGGTGCGCCCATGCTCAAAGCGCATAAAAAATTCACCACCGTCACGTTTGACCGTCGCCTCTAACCATACTGAAAGCGCATTGGTAACGGTAACACCCACACCATGCAGACCACCGGATACTTTATAGGAGTTATGATCAAACTTACCACCGGCTTTATCCTTGGTCAGAACAAGTTCAACACCGGACATACCCTGGGTATTTTTTTTAACCGGAATACCACGACCATTATCGGTGATGGTGACGACAGTCTCAGATTCCATCTCAACAATAATTTTATTACAAAAGCCACCGATGGCTTCATCGCCGCAGTTATCCAACACCTCTTGTGCAATATGGTGGCAACCAAGCTCCAGGCCCGTGTCGGTGTACATATTGGGACGCAGTTGGATATGTGCAATGCCATCCAGATCCTTAATGTCATCAATATCGTAATCATTCTGCTCACTCATAAACACAGTCCCTGGCATCCATCTGATATGCGCACTCTGACCATCTAAGATAGCCGGTGCTGGTATATACGCGATTTACACGCGCATAAGATGAATTTTCAATGTTTGGAAAAGCTATATATGCATCCCCTGTCAAATACATTTCGTTATTACACCAATCTGGATGCAAATTGCAATTTCCAGACCGACATTCTTCCTGATTTTAATTCAGGCCGAGCACATCCTGCATGTCGTACCAACCGTTGGGTTGATCTGAGAGCCATCCGGCAGCACGAACGGCACCGCGAGCAAAGACCATGCGATCGGAGGCGTTGTGGTTGATTTCAATGCGTTCTTCATCAGCAATGAACATGGCTTGATGTTCACCGACAATATTACCACCACGTACGACTGAGAAACCGATAGAGCCAGCTTCACGCGCGCCAGTGATGCCTTCGCGAGATAACACAGCCACATCATCCAGATTCACACCACGGCCTGCAGCTAGTGACTTACCCATCGCCAAAGCAGTGCCACTCGGAGCATCCACTTTATGTTTATGATGTGCTTCATAAATTTCGGCATCATAATCATTGCCCAATACTTGGGCTGCTTTCTCAATCAGGTTTAGAGCCAGGTTCACTCCAACAGAATAGTTGGCTGCCATCACTACCGATGAATTGGACAGGCTAGCCTTTAACTGCTGCATCTGCTCCGGTGTAAAACCGGTGGTACCGATCACCATCACCACGTTATTTTCAGCGGCATAACGGGCGTGACTCAAGGTTGCAACCGGTGCCGTGAAATCGACAATCACATCAGCCTCGGCACAGGTTTCAATATCATCAACCACTCTCACACCAAGCGTTTCAACACCTGCCAGTTCGCCGGCATCACGCGTAAGAAATTCAGAGCCAGCGCGCTCAGTTGCACCAGTCAGAACGGTGGACGGACTTTCTGTAACGGCACGCACCAACATACGGCCCATGCGGCCTGATGCTCCTACGATAATAACCCGTACTTTTCCGCCCGTACTGCTCATTATTTCACCTCTTTGGAGAGATCATCCCACACATCTTTCACTTTGCCCAGAAACGAGGAGCGTTCAGGATATACATCATCACCAGTTTCATTGGCAAATTCACGCAGCAGATCTTTCTGACGAGAGCTCATTTTCTTAGGTACGGCAATTTGAATACGCACATACAGATCACCTTTTTGATTACCAGCACGCACATCCAGCACACCATGGCCACGCAGACGGAATACACGTCCACCTTCGGTTCCGGCTGGAATCTTAATTTTGACCTTACCATCGAGCGTTGGTGCATCGACTTCTGCACCGAGCGTCGCCTGAGGGAATGTAACAGGCATGGTGCAATGCAGATCAGCACCTTCACGTTCAAAGATTCTATGTTCTTTTAACGCAATCACTACATACAGATCACCAGGTGCACTGCCCTGCTGGCCCGCTTCACCTTCACCGCTAACACGCACCTGTGCACCCTCATACACACCAGCTGGTACTTTAATTTTAAGGTTTTTGGTTACTTTTTTGCGACCAGCACCACTGCAGTCCGTACATGGTGAATCAATACGTGTACCTGCGCCATGACAGGTTGGACAAGGACGGCGCACGGCAAAGAAACCCTGCTGCATCTGTACCTGACCATGGCCACCACAGGTATTACATGGCACAGGGTTTGTACCGGGCTTGGCACCGGAACCGCGACATGTTCCACATGATTCATGCCTTGGAATTTTCAACTCAACTTCGCGGCCACTGGCTGCTTCTTCCAGCGTCATGGAGAGGTTATAACGCAGGTCAGCACCACGGGCCGCACGCCCACCTGCTCTCCCTCCACCAAACATATCACCAAACACATCACCGAACATATCGCCGAAGTCACGGAATGCATTGGAATCCTGAGCACCACCACGGCCCCAGAAGTCCTGCATCTGATCATCAACACCAGCATGACCATACTGATTATAACGCGAACGTTTATTCTCATCAGTCAGTACTTCGTAGGCTTCGGTGACCTCACGGAAATTTTCCGCTGCCACGTTATCATCCGGGTTACGGTCCGGGTGATATTTCATTGCCAGCTTACGGTAAGCCCGTTTGATGGCATTGGCATCTGCATCTTTGGCTACACCCAGTATTTCATAATAATCGCGTTTGGACACTCTCACTCCCTGCTTGTTCTGGTTCAGACATTTTTACCACAAAGACACTAAGAAAACCCACATTCGTTTTAACTTTGTGTCTTTGTGTCTTTGTGCCTTCGTGGTGATAAGTTTTTAACTATCAACTTAAACGTGAAAAGGAGCGGCAGGCCTAAGCCCCCCGCTCCTCTCACCATTCGTGTTACGTTTTACTTCTTGTTGCTGTCATCCACAACTTCAGCATCAACAATTTCTGCATCCTGGGCTGCATTGTTAGCACCGCTGTTAGAAG
Source organism: uncultured Zetaproteobacteria bacterium (assembly GCA_964478615.1). Lineage (GTDB taxonomy): Bacteria > Pseudomonadota > Zetaproteobacteria > Mariprofundales > Mariprofundaceae > Mariprofundus. The sequence continues at coordinate 5,482 of CAYZJL010000011.1, read as the reverse complement.
CACTATCAGCAGCGCCACCCATATCGCCCATATCAGGAGCGCCTTCAGCCCCAGCCTGTTCCTTCTGCATATCCTGATAAATCACTTCGCCAAGTTTCTGTGATTTTTCAGCCAGATTGGTTTCAGCTGCTGCGATTGCCTCAGCATCACCACCTTCGATGGCTGTCTTGAGTTCTGCAAGTGCATCTTCGATACCTTTACGTGTCTCTTCATCAACCTTATCACCATGTTCTTTCAGTGATTTTTCAGTGGAGTATACTAGAGCATCAGCACGATTCTTCGCTTCAATCTGCTCTTTCAGTTTTTTATCAGATTCAGCATTGGCTTCAGCATCTTTCTTCATGCGTTCAATCTCATCTTCAGACAGGCCGGAACCGGACTCGATGCGAATTGAAGTCTCTTTACCCGTACCTTTATCCTTGGCATGTACATGGATAATACCGTTAGCATCGATATCAAAGGTCACTTCAATTTGTGGCATGCCACGCGATGCAGGTGCAATGCCTTCCAGATTGAACAGCCCCATCTCTTTGTTCGCTGAAAACAGATCACGTTCACCCTGTGCGATTTTAATGGTTACAGCAGTCTGGTTATCAGCAGCTGTAGTATAGGTCTGGCTCTTCTTGGTTGGGATGGTGGTGTTCTTTTCAATGATCTTATTGAACAGACCGCCTTCCACTTCAATACCGAGAGAGAGTGGAGTAACATCAAGTAGCAACACGTCAGTGACATCACCCGTCAATACCGCACCCTGAATCGCTGCACCGATGGCAACCACTTCATCAGGATTCACACCTTTATGCGGCTCAGAACCAAAGAAAGCCTGCACTTTTTCCTGTACCAAAGGCATACGGGTCTGACCACCAACCAATACAACTTCATGAACGTCAGAGGCTTTCACACCAGCATCTTTCAATGCCTGCGCACATGGTTTCAACGTAGCTTCAACCAGATCACCCACCAGGCTTTCGAACTTGGCACGGGTCAGCTTAATCAACAGGTGTTTAGGGCCTGATGCATCGGCAGTGATGAATGGCAGGTTTACTTCAGTCTGCTGAGAAGAGGACAATTCAATCTTGGCTTTTTCTGCAGCTTCTTTCAAACGCTGCAGCGCAAGTTTGTCCTTCATCAGGTCAACACCGTGCTCTTTCTTGAATTCTGCAGCCAGATATTTGATCAATACCTGGTCGAAATCTTCACCACCGAGGAATGTATCACCGTTGGTCGCCTTTACTTCAAATACACCATCGCCGATTTCAAGAACGGAGATATCAAATGTACCACCACCCAGATCATATACCGCAATCAGGTGATTCTCTTCAGTTTTATCCAGACCATAAGCCAGGGCAGCAGCAGTTGGCTCATTGACGATACGCAGTACATTCAGACCAGCAATTGCACCGGCATCTTTAGTAGCCTGACGCTGTGAATCATTGAAATATGCAGGTACGGTAATCACCGCATCTTTCACTTCTTCACCCAGGTAATCTTCAGCGGTCTTCTTCATTTTCTGCAAGGTGATCGCAGATACTTCCTGCGGGCTCATCTTCTTACCATCAGCTTCTACCCATGCATCACCGTTATCCGCAGCAACGATTGGATATGAAACCAGTTCATGATGATGCTTGGTTTCAGCCGAATCAAACTTACGACCAATCAAACGTTTTACCGCATAAAAAGTGCTGTCCGGATTGGTAACCATCTGACGCTTGGCAGATGCTCCAACCAGACGCTCATCGGCAGTAAATGCCACGATGGAAGGCGTGGTGTTGTCACCTTCAGAGTTGGCAATCACTTTTGCCTTATCGCCTTCCATAACGGATACGCACGAGTTGGTGGTTCCAAGATCAATTCCTATTACTTTAGCCATGTTCCTTTTCTCCTGATTAACTATTAAACCAATATTCAAATATCTTATGTATCACTTTATGGGGAGGCATAACATTGAATTCAACCCCTAAGCCATCATTCACAATATTATGCCGGGCCGCTGGAAACCAGCACCTTGGCGGCACGAATCAAACGTCCGTGCAGTGTGTAACCGGCCACATGCTGGGCAACCACAGTACCTTCAGGCTCTTCACTTGGCATCTGCGTTAGCGCTTCATGGAAATGCGGATCAAAACTTTCACCTACAGCATCAATACGGGCCACTTCAAAACGTTTCATCATCTCATGCCAGCTATTAAGCGTAAGCTGCACACCTTCACGCACTGCTTCTTCATTGCCGGCTTCCGTTTCCAGAGCACGTTCCAGATTATCCACCACGTCCAATAACGCGGTGGCAAATTTCTCAACACCAAACTTGTGTGCATCAGCCACTTCACGCTGCGTACGTTTGCGCAGATTCATCATCTCAGCCTGCATACGCAGCATTTTATCATTCAACGCTGCAACTTCTGCCTGAGCCTCTTGCAATGGATCCACGTCAGGGAGTATGGTGACTTCATCACCATTCTCATCCAACTCTACAGCCTCATCCAATTTGATCGACGCATCCACTGTGTCATCTTCTTCCAGTTCCGCCTTCACTTCAGCCTCTTTCTTCTTTCTGCCTATCACTGCGATTCCTCCGAGCATTCATGTTTAGACTATCCGACTGCCCATCTATGGGGGCATCAACACAACGTTTCAAGCCCCTTTTTTGCCATACCCGACAAAGCAAACACATTCAACGTAGAAACCTGATGATCTTAGCATACATACACGAATAGTAAGGGCGCTGGAGCAAGGCTTATTGATCGGATGTCACTGTTTGCAGTGTCAAACACCATGCATAGGCTTTGAGATTATATGAGCATCGACACCATTATCATTTCCCCTCACGAGATTGAACGCCACTACAGCGTGCTTAACCACATAGGAGCGCTCGGTACTCATCCAAGCAATGGGTTTTCACGTGCGGCATATTCCGATGAAGAGACCGCAGTCATGGATTATTTTGCAGAACAGGCAGATCATAGTGGATTAACTGTACGCTGGGATGGTGTGGGAAACCTGTTCATTGAAACAGCGGACAAACAAGATCACTGGATCGAATGTGGTTCTCATGTGGATACGGTGCCCGGTGGCGGAAACTTTGATGGCCTTGCCGGTATCGTAGCAGGCTTTGCGGCAATGCATGCGTTAAATAAGCAACCACGCACACACGGGCTCAGACTGCGCATCTGGCGTGGTGAAGAATCAGCCAGCTTCGGCATCACCTCCATCGGTGCGTCGGCTGAGCTCGGCACTCTGGCTGCTGAGAGCTTAAACACGCGCCATGCCGGACGCACATTATCTCAAGCCATGCGTGAACAAGGCGCTGATCCGGCCCTCATAGCATCAGGCCAGGCCACCATCACTCAGGATGAACTGGATCAGATTTCAGCACATCTGGAACTGCATATCGAACAGGGCATTATATTGGAAAAAGAGGAGAAGGATATCGGCATTGTCTCAGGCATTCGCGCCTCATCGCGCCACTGGATCACGCTGCATGGAGCGTTTGATCATTCAGGTGCAACCCCCATGGGCACGCTATTTCGACGTGATGCCAACCTCGCTCTGGCCCGAATGCTGGTTGCGCTTGATGATCTGTTTATCAGTTATCAGCAACAGTATCCAGGCCTTGATCTGGTGCAAACCATCGGCCATATCAACAGCAACAGAGAAAGGAAAGAACATGATGAAAAGCTCAACAACAACGCCATTTCAAAAGTAAGTGGTTATTCTTATTTCTCTTTTGAACTAAGAAGTTGTATCGATAAGCTACGGCAACACTACAAACAAAAAGCGATGCGGATCATTCAGGATATGGCGACAACTTTTGGTGTTTCAGCCAGCATTGAAATCATCAGTAACAGCGCAGGCGTTAAGGCTCTGGATCAAACGCTACAAATAGAGATGCAGCGTATGTGCAAAGCACTAAACTACCGTTATCGAACGCTGCCCAGCGGGGCCTGGCACGATGCTGCCCTCATCGCCCAACAAACACGCAGTGATCAAACATCAATTCCCACGGGCATGATCTTCATTCCCTGTCTCAACGGCAAAAGCCACTGCCCTGAAGAGCTCGCATCAAACGAACAGATTGCCAAAGGTGCATCTGTATTGGCCACCTTAATGGGGGCAGACAACTTAAGAAAGATACGCCAACAGAGTCGTCGCGGATGAGTGAATTAGATAAAATGATTGCAGGAGACGATTATAACTGTCTGGACGCAGAACTTCGGCAATTGCGCCAACGCGCACGATTAGCCTGTGCCAAATACAATACACACCCAAGCTCCGGCAACATGAAACACATCAAACGCCTGTTTAAAAAAATGGGTAGCGCGGTATTGGAGCCGGGATTTCAATGTGATTACGGTATCAATATTCAGGTCGGCGATAATTTTTATGCCAATTTTCAATGTATCTTGCTTGATGCTGCACCGATCATCATTGGTGATCATGTTCTGCTTGGCCCCGGCGTTCATATCTACACATCCGACCACCCCAAAGATCGCCAAACAAGAAAACAGGGCACATGTTTTTCCAGAGCAGTACATATTGGCAATAACGTATGGATTGGTGGTGGGGCAAAGATATTACCAGGCGTACATATAGCTGATGGTGTGATTATCGGAGCCAATGCAGTCGTCACAAAAGATGTTGCTGCCAATGCGATATATTATTAATCGGCCCTAAAATCAATGCTGGCATGCGAGATATCACAATAGGGTTGATTATGCGATGCGCCGCAACGACAGAGTGTGGCACGGGGTGAATCGGGATGCACAACGATATCTTTGTATTGTTGTTTCCTGCCCATTTACCCTCCCTGCTTCTCTTTCATCATATGCATCCAGTCAGTAGACAACCAAAAGTTCATAATGACGTGTTCGCCCGGTAATATGAACTGCAATTTCATCTCCGGCCATTTTGCCCATCAATGCACGCCCCAGGGGAGACCTCGGGGTAATCACCGTAACTTGCCTCTCACCACACTGAACCTTTAAACCACCAGCCTCAGATGCGATCCACAACATCTGCTGCTGACCCTGCTCATCTGCCAGCTTAAGCATTGATGATAAAGTCACCGCAGAGGTGGATTCCTTTACCTGAATCTGTTTAAAATATTTTAGTGAACGCTCAACTTCAAGCAGACGTGTACCCTGTCCCTGAGCCAGATATGAAGCCTCCAGCCCCATCGTTTCATATTTACTCGAACCCAGGCAATCTGCATGTGTTGCGGTATCCCGGGCAAGCGCAACGGCCTGCTCAAGCATCAACAGGTCTGCAGTAAGCTGTTCAACGATATGATGCAGGACAGCATATTTATTCAGCATCGGCGCTATATCCATATTTAGCTTATTACGAATCAAATAACATTAGATTCGCACCGTGCTTGATATAAAGCTCGGTAAGCTCACGTGGCATTGAACCATAAAAGGCAAAATAATAGGGGTAGTCCCGAATGGCACTAAGTTAAGCCTTTTCAGCCCGATGCTTGTTTCTA